>NZ_JBHMDO010000034.1:0-287178 GCF_042431225.1 Paenibacillus aurantiacus
CTCTTAAGTGCTGCTTAATTCTTTTTTTCAAAGTGTCCTTGACTAAGGGTCCAGATTACTCGGCGCGACAGCGACCGGGCCTCTTTGATCGCCGCCGCCTACTTGAGCGTATATCATAACAGCCCAAGCGGAGCGGCTGCAGCTTGAATGACGGAGGCGGAGTAGGCGAGAAGCTGCCGTTCCTTCGGCGACAAATTCAGCTCGACCAGCTCCTTGACGCCTTGTCGGGTCAAGATGGCCGGCACACCGAGACAGACGTCGTTCAGCTTATATTCGCCCTCAAGAATGGCCGAGACTGCCATGACTTTGTAATCATCGTTAAGAATGGAGCGCACGATCGACGCGATGGCGTTCGCGATGCCGTAGTGCGTCGAACCTTTCCCTTGGAGGATCTCCCATCCGGCATTTCGCGTTGCCTCCGCGATATCATCCAGCTTCAGATGGCCGAACCGCTGCGGATGCTGGCGTAGAATATCGAGAATCGGCTTGCCGCCGATCGTAACGTGCGACCAAGCGGGGAACTGAGATTCGCCGTGTTCGCCGAGCACATAGCCGCTAACGCTGCGTGGATCGACGGGCACATATTCGGACAGCAGCGTTTTGAGCCGTGACGAATCGATCGAAGTGCCGGTGCCGATTACTCGGCTTCGCGGCAGGCCTGACAATTTCCATACCATATACGTGACAATATCGACCGGATTCGCCGCGGCGACGAAGATGCCGTTGAACCCGGCATTCATGATGCCCGGAATCAGTGTTCGGTAGATGGTATGCGAGCTGTCAAGCAGGTCGAGCCGGGTTCCGCCAGGTATCGGGTTGGCACCTGCGCACAGTACGACAATGTCAGCATCGCCGCAGTCCGTGACGTCCCCGGTATGAACCTTGGTTCTGGCATGCGTGAAGTCCATGCAATGCGACAGATCCAATGCTTGCGCCTTCGCTCGTTCGGGCGTTCTGCCGATCAAGACAATCTCCTCGCATATGGATTGGTTAATGAGCGAATACGCGCAGCTCGCCCCGACAAACCCGACGCCGACGATCGCTACTTTGCGTGTTTTGCTAGTCATCGATGTACGCCTCCACTCTGCCTGACTGGATTTTCTACCATTATATGTGGCAGCGTGATGGTTTTGTCATCGTCATGTGAAGTTTTATTACGCCAAAGAATTGATCATCCATTGACACCGGAAGGAAGAGGGAATAAACTTTAAACTAAGTTTAAACGTGGAGGTTAACGCCGAATGAGCCGGAAAGGTCAGCTGACAACGCCAAGGCGGACGATTTATCATATCGTTATGGACTCCTCCGACCATCCGACGGCATCCGACATTATGGACCGTTTGAAGATACGAGGCGCCAATTTCGCTTACGCGACGGTGTACAATTCGCTTCGTTATTTGACGGAAGAGGGATTGATTCGCGAGCTGAAGCTGGAAGGCGACGCCAGCCGCTACGACGCGAGAATGGAAAACCACCAGCACGTGCTGTGCATAAGCTGCGGCAAGCTGGACGAAGTGTTTATTGAGACGCCTCAGACGTGGTTGAATAGTATTGCAGCCGCTACGGGGTACGACATACAGGAAGAGCAATTATTATTCAAAGGGGTGTGCGGTTCATGCAGAGAACAGAAGACGACCGTGCAATAGCGGAGGTTCAGTCTGCCTGGGCGGGTTTGCCCGATGCTTTCGATGAAGGCGACTATTGCAACACCACCCGTCGAATTATTATCGTAAGTCCGCTGCCTGCTTCGCTGCGCGCGTTGGTAGCCGCTTTAACGACTCGCTGTTACGATGTGTTGGTCTTTCATCATGAGGACGATCCGGCGCTGGCGATGCTGCAGGCCGATCTGCTCGTTGTCGACCGCACGCGCGGAGGCGCCTCGGAGAAGGTGCAATTCGCCGGAGGCGGTTCGCAGTTAACGCTTGTGCACGCGGATGAGGAAGTAGGCGGCGGAGAAGTGCTCGTTTGGCCACAGCCGCTGGAAGGCGCGCTTGCCGTCATCGAGCGGTTGGCCGAACAAGGCCAACCGGCCAACGCAGTTTCGCCCGAGCATGGCGAACAGCTGTTGTTGAAGGACATTACGGTCGATTTGAGAAGGATGACCGTGCAGCGGTCCGGTCAGCCTATCAATTTGACTAAGACGGAATTCGACATGCTGAAGGCGCTGCTGACTAGCGGTGGAAGCGTACTGACGCGGCAAGACATTATGGAGCGGATCTGGGGCGACGGCTATTTCGGCGGGAGCAACTCCGTAGACGTGCATATTAAGAGCTTGCGCCACAAACTCGGCGACGACCCGAAGAAACCGCACTATATCGTGACGGTACGGGGAGTCGGTTACCGGATTGCGGACTGAGCAGCCGATTCTTCACGAAACCTTCATGAGATCTTCATGAAGGTTTCATTTTGTCTTCATAAACACTTCATGCATCCGATCGAGTCGCATGGTATGCTGTGAAGGTAAGGTTGAGAGATAAACTAAGTTTAAATTTAATTTTGCCTGTAACATGGAACGGAGGAACTGTCATGACAGTCTACAAAACAATTATTATCGGAACCGGCCCCGGTGGCCTTACGTCTGCAATTTACTTGGCTCGCGCCAACCTGAGCCCGCTCGTCATCGAAGGTCCTGAACCAGGCGGTCAATTGACGACGACGACGGAAGTCGAGAACTTCCCTGGCTTCCCGGATGGCATCATGGGACCTGAGCTCATGGCGAATATGCGTCAACAAGCGGAGCGTTTCGGCGCCGAATTCCGTTCTGGCTGGGTGAACAGCGTCGATCTGTCGAAGCGTCCGTTCACGCTGAACGTAGAAGGGATCGGCGAATTGAAGGCGGAATCGATCATCGTCTCGACCGGCGCATCGGCGAAATATCTCGGCATTCCGGGCGAGCGGGATAATGTCGGACGCGGCGTCAGCACATGCGCAACGTGCGATGGCTTCTTCTTCCGCGGCAAGAAGATCATCGTCGTCGGCGGCGGCGACTCCGCGATGGAGGAAGCGAACTTCCTGACGCGTTTCGCATCCGAAGTTGTCCTGGTGAACCGCCGCACGGAGCTTCGCGCATCGAAGATCATGCAGGACCGCGCGCGCGCGAATGAGAAAATCAGCTGGAACCTGAATCGCACGCCTGTAGAGGTCGTAGCAGATGACAATGGCGTGAAAGGTTTGAAAGTGCTGAACAACGAGACAGGCCAAGAAGAAGTCATCGAAGCAAGCGGTATCTTCATTGCGATCGGTCATACGCCGAATACGAAATTCCTTGGCGGTCAGATTACGACCGACGAGACGGGCTACATCCTTGTACAGCCAGGCACGACGCTCACGAACATTCCGGGCGTATTCGCATGCGGCGACGTACAGGACAGCCGTTACCGTCAGGCGATTAGCGCGGCGGGATCGGGCTGCATGGCGGCACTGGACTGCGAACGTTACCTGGAAGAAGTCGAAGCGCACGTACACGCCTAAGCCAACACGTAACACTTTCATTCCATACCTTGAACATAGAGGAGCGATGTCGAATGTCCGAACAAGCGCAAGCGATTGTTTATTCCAGCACGCACTGCAACTACTGCAAGAATGTGAAGCAATACCTGACCGATAAAGGCGTATCCTTCGAAGAGCGCAACATCGATCTGAACGAAGCCTTCGCGGAAGAACTGTGGAATACGGGCATGCGTTCCGTCCCAGTAACGGTTATCGGCGATTACAAAATCCTCGGCTTCAACCAAACGCAGCTGAACAAAGCGGTAACTGAGCTGCAAGCGTAAACGAATCTATTCAATTTCGATACGATTCAGCCAATAGTAATAGCCATTCCCCGATGCCTTGTGAGCATGCTGGGGAATGGCTATTCGGCGTTTCAGCGAAATGCCGGTTATCGGAACCCGCCGTCGGAATGGATGATCTGCCCGGTGATCCATGCGGCATCGTCGCTAGCTAGGAAGGCGATCAGCTTGGCCGCGTCCTCGGGCTTCCCGATGCGCCCCATCGGGAAGCGGGGCAGCAGATGCGCCTCGATCTCCGGCGTCATCCAGCCTGTCGCGGTCGGCCCCGGATCAACGGCGTTGACCGTAATGTGTCTACTTGCCAACTCGGCCGCTAACGAGACGGTGAAGGCGGATACGGCGCCCTTAGTCGCAGCATACGCAAGGTTGCCCGGCATCGGACCCCGGTCTTGACCAGAAGTGAGGTTGATAATGCGGCCTCCTTCGCGGCCGTCGATCCTCTTGGCGAAGGCAGTAGATAAGAGCGCGGTGCCCCGAAGATTCACATGATAATGAGGGTCCAAGTTGTCTGCGTCAAGCGTCATGAAGTCGATGTCGATGCTGTGCGTCGCGTTATTCACAAGGATATCGGGAACGCCCAGCTCGCTGCATACCTGATCGAGCAATTCCGCAAGCGTAGAAGGATCGGATAAGTCGACGCTCGCATGGGAGGCGCGAACGCCCGATTCGCGCAGCTCCTCGGCCAGTCGATCTGGATAACCCCTGTCCGCATCCGAAAATCCTAACTGATGATCATAGTTCGTATAGTGCGTAAAGAAAATATTCGCCCCTTGATTGGCCAACTCGCGGCAAATGGCGGCTCCGATGCCATTCGGCCGGCTCGTGCCGGTGACGATGGCGGTTTTGTTCTGCAGACGGTTCATGGTAGTCCCTCGTTTCATTTCGTTCTGTCGTAAAGGGGGGGAACTAATTCTATCTATCTCGAATTGTAGCACGGCTTGGGAATGCTAGCCATAATAAGAGAGCTCCACGATCGATCGGCTTGTCAGGGGCTGGCTGTCCTGCCTATAATAGAATCCATATTCAATTCATAAAGGCGGTTAAAAGCAATGAAACCACAGCTCGTTCTTGACGCAGGAGGTGTCCTCGTCAGCAATCTGTCGCCGTTGTTCTGGGAACAGCTCTGCGAGCACGCTTCGATCGATTACGACGTGATCGTCCCGCATTACAAAACCTCGATGAGCGCAGCATTGTGGCGTGGGGAAGTCTCGGAGACCGAGTTCTGGGCATGGTTGGCCGGCGGCTATCCGGGCGTGAACGAAACGGCAGCCAGGCAGCTGTTAATGTCGAATCTCGTAAGACTGGACGCGTTGGACTGCCTTGCGGTATGGCGAACGCGTGCGGATCTTCATCTGTTAAGCAATCATCGTACCGAATGGCTGCTTCCTGTATTAGAGAAGGAGCTGCACTTGTTCAGCAGCATCACGATCTCGAGCGAAATAGGGAGCGCCAAGCCGCAGCCAGAGATGTTTCGCGTGGCGTCCTCCAAGCTGCCGGCCGGAGCGCAGGTGTTGTTCGTAGACGATCAGCCGCGCAACTTGCAAGTGGCAGCCGAACTAGGCTGGACGACGCTGCTGGCGGATGCGGACGGCAATTGGGTGGAAGAGGTCGGGACGCTGCTTGGTTTTGAAGCGACAGCGACATGCAGGGGATAAACCATGAGAAAAGGCAGCGCTTGATCACGGAGGTCCGAGTCGAGCGCTGCCTTTCTTTGTCCAATGAGCAGCAAGGTTTATTTGTCGTTGCCGATATTGAAGACGTCGATAAGCTTGAAGATCAAGCTGAGCACAATGGCCGCGATCGTTGCGAGCACCATGCCTTTCAGCTCGATTCCGCCCATGGTCAGCTTCGTGCCGCTGAGCCCAATTACCAGCACGACTGTTGTCAGAATGATGTTCTGCGGCTTGCCGTAATCAACCTTCGTCTCGATCAGCATGCGGATGCCCGCTACCGCGATGACACCGAACAGCATGAGCGATACGCCGCCCAGCACGGGCTGCGGCACAACCGAGATGATCGCGGACAGCTTGCCCAAGAAGGAGAGCACGATCGCCAGAATAGCCGCGCCGCCGATGACGAAGACGGAGTAGACGCGAGTGAGCGTCATGACACCGATATTCTCGCCGTACGTCGTATTTGGCGTCGAACCAACGAATCCGGAGAGGATGGTCGAGATGCCGTTGCCGAGCAGAGAGCGGTGGAGACCGGGCTCCTTAGTCAGCGGACGGCCGGTAATGTTCTCGGTCACGATCAGGTGGCCGATATGTTCGGCGATGACGACTAGCGCGGCCGGGAGAATCGTCAGAATCGTCGCCAGCTTGAATTTCGGGAGGGTGAACGTCGGAGCAGCGAACACGCTTGCTTCGGTGACGGAAGTGAAGTCAACCATACCCATGGCCCACGCGAGCAGATAGCCAGCCACGAAGCCGATCAGAATCGGAATGATCTTCATAAAGCCGCGGAACAGGACATTACCTAGAATAATGATCCCAAGCGTCACCGCGGACACGATGACCGCATCCGGATCAGGAGCCCAAGCCGGATCAACTGGCGAGCCTGGCTGCTGAATCCAACCTGCCATGCCGGCCGCAGTCGGCACGAGCTCGAGTCCGATGATGGCGACAATGGCGCCCATGGCCGCCGGCGGGAAGATGACGTCGATCCACTTCGTGCCGACCGCCTGCACGAGCAGTCCGAACAGCGTGAACACGATTCCGACGACGATAAAGGCGCCGAGCGCGTAAGGATAGTTCTCCTCGGTATTGGTGCCTAGTACGGCGAGCACGGGCGACAGGAACGCGAAGCTTGACCCGAGGTAGGCGGGAATTTTGCCTTTGCAGATTAACAGATAGAGCAGAGTGCCGATTCCGTTCATCAGCAGAATCGTGCTGGCGTCAACGCCGAACAGCACGGGGACGAGAACCGTCGAGCCGAACATGGCGAACAGATGCTGCAGGCTGAGCGGTATCGTCTGGATAAGCGGCGGACGTTCATCCACCTGAATAACTCGTTGCACGGGTTCTTCCTCCATTGCGGTTTTTGTCGAATTTCCTTGAACATCTTACCAGAACGGCGATCGGTTGGCATCCATTTTTTTTGGGACCAGCGTGGGAATACTGTCTTCGTTCAGTTTGAAAGGAGGACGAACGATGGCAGACCCAACTTTGGTACAATCGATCCGACGGGACGCGATGCCGTTACACCAAGCTAGCGATTACGACGCGATCGTGGACGCAATCGGCGATTCGCGAATCGTGCTGCTTGGCGAAGCATCGCACGGCACGAGCGAATTTTATACCATTCGCGCGGAGATTACCAAACGTCTAATTGAACGACAAGGATTCCGGATCATCGCAATCGAAGGCGATTGGCCTTCTTGTTATGAGATTAACCGCTGGATTAAGAATTATACCGGTGCGGCCGGGTCGGTACGGGATGCGCTCTCGGCGTTCGGCAGATGGCCGACATGGATGTGGGCGAATGAGGAAGTCGAGGCGTTCGCGCAGTGGCTTAAAGCGTTCAACGGCAAACGCGAAGGGGACGATTTGGTCGGATTCTACGGCTTCGACGTGTATAGCCTTTGGGAGTCGATGGAAGAGACCATTCGGTATTTGCGCAAGACAAATTCACCAGAGCTAGACCACGCCATCCGGGCGTTCGAATGCTTCGAGCCCTATGGACGGGATGAGCAATCTTACGGGGCCGCGGCGGCCTATGCGCTGGGGGAGTCGTGCGAACAGGAAGTCATCGACCTGCTGCGCGAGCTGCGAGTGCGGCGGATGGGCGAGGGGATTCGCGACGAAGAGGCGTTAAGCGCGGTCATGAATACGCTCGTTGCTGTAGATGCCGAACATTATTACCGTTCCATGGTTCGAGGAGGACCTGAATCGTGGAATATACGCGATCGTCATATGACCGAGGTTATGGCCAGAATGATGGATGCCTACGGAGACGAGGCCAAGATCGTCGTATGGGCGCATAATACGCACATCGGGGATGCGCGGGCAACGGATATGGCGGACGAGGGTATGGTGAATGTCGGTCAGCTGGCGCGGGAGCGCTTCGGTGCGGACAACGTATACGCGATCGGGTTCGGTACGTATGAAGGAACTGTTGTCGCCGGCCGCAGCTGGGGAGCGCAGCCCGCGAAGATGCGGGTGCCGAAAGCAGCCGAGGACAGTTGGGAAGAAGCGATGCACGAAGCGGGCGTCGCGAGCGGATGGCTATCGTTCCGTGGTAAAGACGGCGAATACGATCAGCACATTGGCCACCGCGCGATCGGCGTCGTCTATCATCCGCAATATGAACGGTTCGGCAACTATGTTCCTTCGTCCATGAGCGCGCGGTATGACGCTTTCGTGTTCGTGGATCAGACGAAAGCGCTCGCGCCGGTTGTTCCGGAACCGGTATTTGCCTGACCTTCGATCGTCCGCATTCATAGCTCGAACATACCGGAATCGCAGAAGTTTAACATTTTTTTGTTATCCGCTTTCTGCGATTCTGGTACAATGATATGGACGAGCTTAGGTCGTATCGTCATCAACATACATAACCGAGGGCGGACACGCTCGAATGGGCATCCACGCATCGTCACAACCGGGTAAGGATCGGCCGGGCTAATCCGCGTTTACACGAGAGGAGCATGTTCATGACACGACAATATGCCATCGATAAGGCCAAGATTTACTTCCGCGAACAAAACCGCTCCTTCTATGTCGTGCAGATGGACGCGTCGGACTTCGAAGTGTTAGACAAAGAAGGGCTCGACCGCGTCATGCAAAGCGGCAAAATCAGACGCGACGCGATCATCTTCAGCATGGAAAACGATCCGAACGAATAGCCATTGATAGCGATTCTCATCTTGAACTGATTACCATTCTAAGGTATACTTTTAACGCCAAATAATAACGTGTTAGGAGATCAGAATTGATGGAAAAAGTTCTTATTTTCGGACATAAAAATCCGGATACCGACACAATTTGCTCCGCGATCGCATACGCCGATCTCAAAACGCAGCTCGGTTTCAACGTGGAACCGGTCCGCCTCGGCGCGGTTAGCGGCGAAACGCAATTCGCGCTGGACACGTTCAAGGTCGAGGCGCCTCGTCTCGTCGAGACAGTAGCAACCGAAGCGAAAGGCGTTATCCTCGTCGACCACAACGAGCGCCAACAAAGCGCTTCCGATATCGAGCAAGTCCAAGTGCTTGAAGTTATCGACCACCACCGGATCGCGAACTTCGAAACAGCCGCGCCATTGTACTTCCGCGCGGAGCCAGTAGGCTGCACGGCAACGATCTTGAACAAAATGTACAAAGAGAACGGCAAGCAAATTCCGCAGGCAATCGCAGGCCTCATGCTCTCGGCCATCATCTCCGACTCCCTGCTGTTCAAATCGCCGACCTGCACGGAGCAAGACGTGGCAGCAGCTCGCGAGCTGGCTGAAATCGCCGGCGTGAACGCGGATACATACGGTCTGGACATGTTGAAAGCCGGAGCCGATCTGAGCGACAAAACGATTGCGCAGTTGATCTCCCTGGATTCCAAAGAATTCAACATGGGCGGCGCTAAAGTCGAAATCGCGCAAGTGAACGCGGTCGACGTGAACGACGTGCTCTCCCGTCAAGCTGAGCTGGAAGACGCACTGACAGGCATCATCAACGAGAAGGGCCTGGATTTGTTCCTGTTCGTCGTAACGGACATCTTGAACAACGATTCCTTAGGCTTGGCGCTTGGTGCCAAAGCTAATGCGGTCGAACAAGCCTATAACGTCTCCTTGGCGAACAACCAAGCGGTGCTGAAAGGCGTCGTGTCCCGCAAATCGCAAATCGTGCCGGTACTGACTGAAGCCTTCAACAAGTTGGCCTAATAATCGCTCCAATGGAAGAAGCAGCCCGGAATTTCCAGGCTGCTTCTTTGACAATCAATGATCAACTTCCAGTCGTGTGACCGGGTTAATAGCGCTGTCCAAGCTGCTAATCCGTCGAAGCTCTTTTGCGCGAGCCGGCCAATCCAAGAAGTCCAAGGAGACCGAGCCAGTCCCAATCAAAATTGCCTCTGGAGGTTCGTTCGCCGGGAATCGCGCTAAGCGGCCGCACGCTGTCGTTCTGCAGCGCGCGTTGATTCATAATATAACCGGGGGTGCTGCCAGACAATCCGCGCTGATGAGGTACAAGCACCCTGCCGCCGTTGCCGACTGGCGTGCTGAGCGGTCGAATTTGGCCAGGATGCGTATCTTGTTCAACGATATAACCAGGCGTGCTGCCTGACAATCCCAGCTGCTCCGTGCTGCCGAAGCCGGCGCCGTTCGAGGATTCGATAGGTGCTTGAAGCCGTCTCGTAACTTCAGGGCCGGAAGCGGAGTAAGCGGCCGCTCCTGTTAAAGCCGTTAATTGCGACAATAGCGGTATAGCCAGCATCAGAATGGTCGTTCGCATTAGAGGCGTCATCGTGGTGATCCATCTCCTTTCCGTTATAGTGTGCATCGCCGAACATGCCGGTTATGCACCCTATACAATCGCACCTTCAGATGAAGCCCGCGTATCACGCGTTGGCGGACTCCGAAAGATTACCTGAACGCTCAAATGATTCAACATGTAATCCGCCTCGGATTGGCGCAATCTAATCGAGGCCCGCTGATGCAGGGTCAAAATTAGAGCTGGAGGGATCGTCTTGAATCGAAAAGCGTGCTTGTTGGTCTGTGGGTTAAGCTTGTCTGCCGTTCTGTTCACAGGTTGCGGGAAAAATGACAACAACAACGTGACCACGAAAAACACGGGACACGTTCACCGCTTGTCCACGCACAACACGGATGGGTACAACGACAGACGCTTGACGACAAGAAGCACACGGGATAACGATGGCCTGCTGGGAACGCGCAACAACACGGGACGTTATGGGATGAATGCGGTCGATAATAATACGACGGGCATAAATAACGACTTGCGCGGTACGGGTCGTAATCTTGGCGAAGCAACGCTCGACGTAGGTCGAGGTATTGCCAACACGACCCGCAATGTGGGTACCGATCTGGGTAATGCCGCTCGCGACCTGGTTGGCATGGGGCCGCGTGAGTATGGCAATCGTAACGGTGTAACGGGATTTGGCTCGAACGTAGGCGAAGCCGCTCGCGATCTCGGTACAGGCGTCGTCGGCACAACGCGCGAAGCAGGGCGCGACCTTGGCCGTGCAGGCCGTGATCTAGTTGGGATGAACGGAACCGGGACGACGAACAATGGCTTCGGTACGACCGTCACGGGCAACGGTACGAACAATGGCACGAACCTCACTGGCACCACGAATGGTTATGGTACGAACGTCACCGGCAACGGAATGGGCGGAAGATATGGCACTTATAGCACGACTGGCACGACTGGCACGACTGGCAATCACGGCACTCGTATGAATGCGACTACGCACAACCAAAACGAACTGAAAATCGGCAATTTGACGATCGTCGGCAGCCGCGGCAATAACGCTCATAACGGCAATAACGCTCGTGGCGGCAACGGCACGACGAGCAATTTGACGGGTCAAACCGATCACAACACATCGATGCGAAATACAGGTGAAGGACTTGTGCTTCACGTCACGGATGCGAAGTCGATCGATGCGATCCGCCGTGTGAATCAGCAGTTGAGCGGCACGAACGCGAAGACGAAAGCGAAATCGATCGCCGATGATATTAAGTACATTCTCCGCCACGCAAAATAACAACGCGAGGGCGTGTGAAGCACGCCACGGCCATGATTCCGTAAGGAATCATGGCCATCTTACATAGGACGAGGGTTGAGTATGGAACTGACGACCATGCATGAACTAGACGCATTCTGGTGGCAGAAGACGAAGCCGATGTACATGAGCGCATTCGGCAACGGGGGCAAGACGGAACAAGTGATCCGACGTATGTTCGAACGGCGACTGGCTTTGTTCCATGTCTTTCATGAACATAACGAAGCATATGGAATGGCATTCTCCTCCATCTCAAGTGACCGCAAAGCACTCATCGTCGACTATCTGACGGTCAATGACGAGCAGCGCGGTCATGGCCATGGACGAGAATTTGTCCGTGCGCTGCTGAATTGGGGGAGCGAACAACGTTTACAAGCCGTCATCATTGAAGTCGAATCCGATCCAAGCCCCGTCAATCTGGCGCGCATCCGATTCTGGGAGAAGTGCGGCTTCTCCATTACGGATTACGTCCATCATTACATCTGGGTACCAGAGCCTTATCGGGCGATGTATGCGAAACTTGATCCTCATGCAGAGCTTCCTTTCACCGACGGGCAGAAGCTGTTCCGTTATATCACCAATTTTCATCGCAAGGCTTACGCTCGTTAGCAATAGTTACTTCGGTGGCTGGTATCGGCTCCCATCGCATTCACTTCTCATTCACTTCTCATTCACTTCTCATTCACCCGACAAAAAATGTTCCATTCCTGCCGTTAGAAGTCTTAGCAAATCGCGCTTATCTGCCGAAATAGTAGGTAGGACGTTATTTCGAAGCTTAAATCGATGTGAAGGAATACAGCGAAGTGATGTAGAATGTTCTAGAGAGGAAAAAACCGAAGGAGCCGGTAGCATGAAATCGTATTTGGAATACTTCTTTGAGCGGCTCAAAAAGGGCGAGTTCATCAATTATCCGAACGTCTATCCGCTTCATCAGGGGATGGCATTCACGTGGAAGGACGAGCAACGAGGCGCGCATTTGCTCTTCCTGCCGTTCGAACAAACCGGATTAGCCTATTGCGAGCCGAATCCGAATCCGGGCAATATCGTCAATATTTCCCCCCTTTATATGGGCCACATTCTCGGCGAAACGTCGATTCTGCGAGGTACGGACTTGCATAAGCCCAAGACCGAAGCAGACGCGCTCGCCGCGGTGTACAAGAACGCTTACGAGATTAACAAGCAAGCCGAAGAACTCGGAGGCAGCTTTGAAGATTACATGTGGAAATTCAAGCAATTATGCGGGTTCTTGACGTACTTTAACTCCGTTGTATCCTTGAAGCCGCGCGCCCAATAATCGATGGATTATGAAGGCTTCGTGCCTACCTATGACCCGCCACCTGGCGGGTTTTTGGCGTTCTTGTCTGCGCTTCCTGGCTCACCTTGTTCTTCGGTTGATCCACTGCTTGCGCCAGCTGCATTCTCGTCCCTGCGAAAAGGATTGCGGCTGCTCATCGTGAACCAAACGATTACCGGAAGCGCGAAGTTAATCAGGAACAGCAACCAAGTGAACCCCCGAACAAACCACGACGTGTTCACCACATATTCGTAAATCCACCAATGGTACATTAAATTCGTCCGCCCCTTGAACGATATTGCGGTTAATATAACCCACTCGATCGCGAGCTACTCCCGAATAGGTCTCCCTTGAACTGGAAATACCATAGCCAACGGGGAAATGAGGAAAGAAGAGGGATCGTCATGACTATTCAGCCGCTGCTTGAGACCGCCATATCCGATTCCCTTCCGACTAACGTTGACCTGATTCAATCCGTGATGGGACAGAGTGTCGACTTTATTAAGCGCGACTTCGATTTCCATCAGCAAACGAAACAACGAGGCGCCTGCTTCTACACGGATGGATTGATTAGCAATACGGAACTACAGTATATCCTTAGAGCAATCCTCATCTATAGTCATGAACTGCCGGAAGAGGTTCTGCTGCAAGCCGATACAATGGAAGAGCTCAAGCGGAGATTGTTGGTTAACTGTTCGCTGCGAACCATAAGCACCATCGGGGAAGGCATTGACGGTATTCTAGGCGGAGAAACGTTATTTCTGATCGATGGATTCGCCGAAGGACTGCTCGTCGTGACGAAAGCGTGGGAGTCGAGGAGCATTACCGAACCGGCGACCGACAATGTCGTTCGCGGCCCCCGCGACGGATTCACCGAGAACATCCGCACGAATACGGCCCTTGTGCGAAGACGGATCAAAGATCCCAGCCTGCGGATCGAATCGCTAATTGTCGGCACGAAGACGAAGACGGATTTGAACATTGCCTACATGGAGGGAATCGTCAAGCCGGGATTAGTCGAGGAAGTGAAGGAACGCATCAATAAAATCAAAATCGACGGCGTCCTCGAGAGCGGCTATATCGAGGAATTAATCGAAGATTCGCCTCTCTCTGTTTTCTCGACGGTCGACACCACCGAACGACCGGACAAGGTCGCGGCCTCCATCCTGGAAGGCAGAGTCGCCATCTTCGTGGACAATACGCCGATCGTGCTGATCGTGCCGACATTCTTCTGGCAATTCTTCCAAGCTTCCGACGACTATTATTCTCGCTATTGGGTCGGTTCGTTCTTCCGGATCATCCGGTATATCGCGTTCATGATCAGCCTGATGCTGCCCTCATTATATGTCATGCTTATATCGTTTCATCAAGAAATGATCCCGTCCATGCTGGCGTTCACGATCGCCTCGGGCAGAGAGGTCGTCCCGTTCCCGGTGCTTGTCGAAGCGATCATGATGGAGCTGGCGTTCGAGCTTATGCGCGAAGCGGGGCTACGCATGCCGAAGCCGGTCGGGCAAGCGGTCAGCATCGTCGGATCGCTGATTATCGGCCAAGCTGCGGTGCAGGCCGGTCTCGTGTCGCCTTTCATGGTCATTGTCGTCGCGGTGACGGGGATTGCATCGTTTACGATTCCGAATTACTCCGCTTCGTTCGCGATCCGGCTGCTGCGTTTTCCGCTCCTTATCGCCTCTGGGATGCTCGGTCTGCTCGGCTTCGCCGGCATGTTCTTCATTGTTGTCATCCATGCGCTGTCGATTCGATCTTTCGGCGAGCCCTATTTGGCGCCGGCCGCGCCTTTCCGGCCCTCCGATCAGAAGGATATCGTGCTCCGTCTACCTTGGTGGAGCAATAAGTACCGGCCTCGACTAGCGGCCGACGCCAACCGACAACAAGATGGCGGCATGCCGGAACCGCCTGATTCGTAAACCACGCAAAGGGGGAGGATCATGCATTGGCTTAGAATGGCCGCACTGCTGCTGACATGGTCGGCGGTCTCGATCCTTGCTGCCGGCTGCTTCGGCAAGCAGGAGATCAATGAACTGGCTATGGTAACGGCCGTCGGCCTCGATGCGCACGGTTCGAATCAGATCAGCTTAAGCGTGCAAATCGTAAGACCCGCCGACGCGAGAGGCCAGACAGGAGCTCCGTCGGGCGGCACGGGCGAACCGATCTATTCGATCCAATCGCAGGGCCGAACCATATTCGAAGCGGCGCGGAACTTAGCGCGATTCTCTTCGAGACGAGTGTATTGGGCGCACAATTTCGTCATCGTGATTGGCGAGAGCTTCGCGCGTCGGGGCATTGCCGATATGATCGATTTCTTCACCCGCAATCATGAGCTGCGCATGACCACCTGGGTGGTGGTTACGCCCGACAAAGCGAGCGAGGTCATCGCAACCATTACGGGTATGGAGGTTGTGCCCGGGGAAGCGATGGACAAGTTGTTCCGCTATAATGAGATCGTTGCGGAAGCGCCGAGTTCCAACATGATGAGGCTCCAGGAAGCTTACCTGGCGACGGGGACTGAACCGGTATTGGCCAAAGTCCAATTAAAGCCACGAGGCATCTCCAACAAAAAACCGGATCAATTCGGGTCGTTGAAACAAATCGTCCTCTCGGGAGCAGCCGTTTTTAAAGGAGACAAGATGATGGGTTGGCTATCGCCAAAACAAGCGAGAGGTCTGCTGCCTTTCCTCGAGAAGGTCGACTCGGAGATCGCGGTCGTGAACTGCCCGGACGAACCCGGCAACCGGACCACGTTGGAGCTAAAGGATTTGTCTCAATCGATGAAGCCGGAATGGGTAAACGGCAGGGTTAAGCTTCACGTCAAGCAGAAGATCAACGCCAATCTTGTGGAATTGGGGTGTGCTCCATCCTACCCGGAAATTCGCGATAAGCTGGAGGCCAAGCTCAAGACGCAGATGGAAGAGCAAGTGAAGAACATATTCGATATCGCGCAGAAGCAATATCGGACGGATTTTTTGAAGGCTGGGCAATCGTTCCATAATCGTTACCCGCTGGAGTGGCGCAAAGTGGCGGCCGAATGGGACGAGTATTTCGCGGATGCGGACGTTACGGTGCAAACGGATGTCAAGCTGACCAGCCCGGTTCTGAAGATGAAGGAACCGACGAGCGGAAAGGAACTAAAGTGAAGGTACGCATAACGAACGGCATGCTGCTCGCGCTCGTCATGAACGTTATCTATGCCAAAGCCATCGGCATTACGCAAGGGATCATCGCCCGCGAAGTTGCAAGCGACATGTGGATTTCCACGCTCATTGGCATGATTCAAGGGATGGCGGTTGCTTGGTTGACCGCGCGCGTCATCCAGATGGATCAGGGTACGTCATCGGTCATCGACTTGGTCGGCAAGTTGGCAGGCAAGTGGACCGGCAAGCTGATCGCTGCCGTCCTGCTGGTGTTTTTTACCGGCGCGTTCGCCACGGTGCTTGTCACGTTCACCTTTCATCTGATGGACTACTTCCTGCCGGAGGCGCCCGTAATCCTATTCGTTGTGGCTGCGCTCGCCGTCGGCTTGTACGGGGCGTATCACGGCATTGAAGTCATGGGCCGAATGGCGTTCGTCGGCGTGTTCTCAATCCTAATTCTCAATATTTTCGTCATGATGGGGTCGATCAACGAATTCGACGTGAGGAACCTGCTTCCCGTCTTGGATAGCGGCATGGCGAAGACGGTCTGGGCAAGCCGGCATTTTGATACGGATTGGTCGCTGGCGACGCTTATGATCTCGGTCATCTTGCCTGTCGTGAAGAAGCCGCAGCGTTGGGGGAGAGTCTCCGCGGTCAGCATTTTGTTCGCGGGGCTGTCCGTCGTGATCTGGCCGCTTCTCGAGTCCGGCGTGTTGTCGGCCGAGGCAACGCAGGAATATATCGTCGCTTGCATGCAATTGGCACGGAGCGCGCATATCGGTTTGTTTCTCCATCGGTATGAAATGATTATGATCGCTTTCTTCGCCACATCTTCGCTCATCCAGATCATGATGTGTCTGTATTGCGCTTCGTTATGTGCGTCTAAATTGGTCGGGGTGAAAGATTCTCGTTACCTGCTGATCCCGACTGCTCTGCTGCTTGGCGGCACGGGCTACTGGGTCGTAGCGGATCACTTGCGCGCCATGATCTTCACCGTTGATTATTGGCCCTTGTTCGCAGTTCCCACGGCGGTCGGCGTCCCGCTTATCGCCCTTGTCCTAGGATTGCTGAGGAGGGCGAAGCGGACAGCGGTCTAACCCGTGCCTTATCCGGGACGTGTTCCCGGTTGTTTGACCAGCCGAGGCGGATGTTTCATAATGAGTAGGTGAAGCGAGGGAGAGGAGGCGTTCGGGATGAGGAAGCTTCGCCTCGCGCTGCTGGCGATTATTCTCATTCTGGCGGCAGCGGCAGTAGCGGCGTATGTGTATACAGGTCCGCGCGAAGAGCTGGATTTGTCCTATCAACCCGTGCCGCTGATGGAACGCGCTGTCCAGATGCTGCGCAGACAGTCGCTCGAACTCGTGCTGACGGAAGATGATCTGAACAATTTGGCCAGACGCACGTTGTCACGCGAGCCGAATATTCGTCCGCATGTACGCGTGACCGGCGCTTCGTTCGAACTAGAGGGCGATCGGATGATCGCAGACGTCAACGTTAAGCTGTTCGGATTCTGGCCAGTCGGATTCCAGGCTGTTTACACGTTCCGCTGGGAATCTCCCTATCTGATTGGAACGCCGATCGAGATGAGAGCAGGCAGATTCCCGCTGCCGAAGGAACGGATCGGCGAGCTGTCGATCCCGATCGGAGAGGAACTGCCAATTATTCGGCTGGACCAAGTATTTTTGAAGGACGGGGAAGTGCATGTACGGATTCGCAAGCCAAGCTTATCCGATCTGAAACGACTATTATAGGAGGCATCCGGCATGACTCAGATTCAACGCCCCGAATTGAACCGGGACTACATATTGAAGGTGCTGGAGCGGCTGCTCGGCACGCCGAGTCCAAGCGGATATTGCAAAGAAGCGATCCGCTACGTGCGCGAAGAAGCGGAACGGTTGGGGTTCCAATCGGAGATGACGCCCAAAGGCAACGCCATCATTACGATCGAAGGGAGCGGCGGCACGGCAGGCGACGGCACCCTCGGACTGACGGCTCATGTCGACACATTAGGCGCGATGGTTCGCGCGATCAAGCCGGGCGGCACGATCCGGTTCACGAGCGTAGGAGGTTATATGATGCATTCGGTGGAAGGGGAATACTGCCTCATCCATACGAGAGACGGCAGAACGTACGAAGGTACCGTATTGCCGATCAAGCCTTCCGTCCACGTGTATAGCGACGCAAGGGACATGAAGCGTGAAGAAGGCAATATGGAAATTCGTATCGACGAGATCGTTAAGACGAAGGAAGACGTCGAGAAGCTGGGAATCGCAGTCGGCGATTATATTTCGTGGGATCCTCGCACACGCATCCTGCCGAACGGTCTGGTCAAATCGCGCCATCTGGACGACAAAGCAAGCGTTGCCGCGCTGCTGGGCGTATTGGATTGGCTGAAGCGGACCGGCGTGCAGCCACGTCGTACAGTGAAGGTCATCATCTCCACGTACGAGGAAGTGGGACATGGGTCGTCGTATATTCCTTCCGATATTACGGAGATGCTGGCCATCGACATGGGGGCGCTCGGCGATGACTTGTCGGCGACGGAATACGACGTCTCGATCTGCGCGAAGGACTCGAGCGGGCCGTATGATTACGATATGACGACTACTCTGATCGAGTTGGCGAAGGCGTCGGAATTACCGTACGCGGTCGATATCTTCCCGCATTACGGCTCGGACGCGTCCGCGGCGCTGCACGGCGGAAGCAACATACGCGCGGCGTTGATCGGTCCAGGGGTACACGCTTCGCACAGCATGGAACGCACGCATGCCGACGCGATCGTGAATACCGGCGCGCTCATCGCGTTGTACATGATGCAGAAAAGCTGATTGGTTTGCGTTCACAATCGGAAGATGGGGAATGCAGCATTCAGCGAGCAGAAAGCTGATTGGTTTGCGTTCACAATCGGAAGATTGGGAATGCAGCATTCAGCCAAATCCCCGGATGCGCCGGACATGGAGTTGCGGTATAATAGCACGTATCGACAATTTTCATGGGGGCGTAACCATTGGCTCAGCTTTATTACAAATACGGCACGATGAACAGCGGCAAATCGTTCGAGATTATCAAAGTCGCGCATAATTACGAAGAGCAAGGCAAGCCAGTCCTTATTTTTTCTCCTTCGGTAGATACCCGCAGCGGATCGGAGCAGGTCGGCTCTCGCGTCGGCTTCCAGCGTCCCGCCATTCCGGTGCACGACGATACGGATTTGTTCGAGAGCGTGAGAGCCTATCAGCCGAAGCCCGAACCGAAGCAAATTTATTGCGTGCTCATCGACGAGGCGCAATTTCTGAAGAAGCATCATGTGCTGGAGTTGACGCGCGTCGTCGACGAGCTGAACATCCCGGTTATGGCGTTCGGATTGAAGAACGACTTCCAGAACCAGCTGTTTGAAGGCAGTTATTATCTGCTCGTGCAGGCTGACAAGATCGAGGAAATCAAGACGATCTGCTGGCATTGCGACCGGAAGGCAACGATGGTCATTCGATACCGGGACGGACGCCCGGTCAACGAGGGCGAGCAAATTCAAATCGGCGGCAACGAAGATTATAAGCCGGTATGCCGGAAGTGTTACAATCAAGCGTTCGTCGCGCCATCCACCGAGTAGGGGAAAGCGGCACAAGAATAAGGCTGAGCAGGTTGCACGCGCAACCCGCTCAGCCTTTTGTTCGTTTGCATCAATCCGCAAGAGTTCGGCCGTTTACTCGCCGATCATATTGCGCGCGATCCAGATGCCGGCGGCACCGGCTTGGGCGAGCCCGCGCGTAATCCCTGCTCCGTCGCCGCCGCAGTAAAGCCCGCGAATTTCGGTCTCCAGGCTTTCGGCAAGCTTCGGACGCGCCGAGTAGAACTTCGCCTCCACGCCGTAGAACAGCGTATGCTCGGAAGCGATACCCGGCGTTACTTTCTCCAGCGCTTCGACCATCTCGATCAAGCTCTTCATCGTATTGTACGGGAGAACAAGACCAAGATCGCCTGGCACCGCTTCCTTCAGCGTCGGCTCGAGGAAGCCTTCGCGGATACGGCTCTCCGTCGATCTGCGGCCGCGAATAATATCGCCGTACTTCTGAACGATGACCCCGCCGCTTGATAGATCGTTGGCCCGTTTGCAGATCTCGCGCGCGTATTCATTCGGCTTGTCGAACGGCTCCGTGAATTTATGCGAGACGAGCAGGGCGAAGTTCGTATTCGGCGATCCGAGCGCAGGATCTTTGAACGAGTGGCCATTCGCCGCCATGACGCCGCTATGATTCTCGACGACGACGTGGCCGGACGGATTGCTGCAGAAGGTGCGAACGCGCGTGCCAACCGACGTATTGAAGATGAATTTGCCCTCGTACAAATGCTCATTGATCTCCTGCATCACGACGTCGGAAGTCTCGACGCGTACGCCGACGTCGACTTGGTTATTATACATCTTCAGACGGCGTTTCTTCAGAATGGCCGTTAGCCATTCCGAGCCGTCGCGGCCAGGCGCGATCATAACACGGTCCGCTTCATGGATCTCGCCGTTCTTTAGCGCGATACCGGTAATGCGGTGTCCGCCGTCTTCCTTCACGGTCACAATATCCTCGACCATCGTCTTGAATGCCATATCGATGCGGGTCTTCAAGTACTCATAAATCGATTTGAGAATCTCCAGATTCTGCTCCGTCCCGAGATGGCGCACCTGCGCGCGCAGCAGCTTCAAGCCAGCCGCATAGCCGCGTTGTTCGATATTGCGGATCGTATCCGTCGTCGGATCGGTAATGAGCGGCGTAGCGCCATGCTCCAGGTTGATGGCGTCCACGTATTGGATGAGTTCGAGCACCTTGGAAGGGGCGAGGTAGTCCGTCAACCAGCCGCCGAATTCGGTCGTAATGTTGAATTTACCGTCGCTGTACGCGCCAGCGCCGCCGAAGCCTGCCGTGATCGAGCAGGCCGGCAGACAGCCCGCGAAGTCCTTCTTGCCGGCGGGCGGCGGGCACAAGGTGATCTTCTCCTCCAGGATCGGACAGCTTCTGCGGTAGATGTCATGCCCTTTATCCACCAGCAGTACCTTCAAATGAGGCGCTTTCAACGACAATTCATAACATGCGAAAATTCCGGCCGGACCGGCGCCTACTACAATCACATCGTACTTGCTCACGGTTCATCGTCCTCCAAGGCACAATTAGTTAGGTTTAAGGGGATGCACTTGATTCGTCGCACTGGCGGCCGCAGCAAAATCGAACGCAAAAAATCCTGGCGCCGAACGGGTGTGCGTCAAAGGCAACCCGTTCGTAGCCAGGAATTTATGGTTCCTTGTAGAGACCCCCGAACCGTATTATCGAGGATATACGAACAGTAAGTATTCATTTGGTTGTCGGTTGTTGCATGATTGATCTTAAAGGACGAAGGCGTATATGTCAACAAGTGATTTCGAAAATATTCGTGTTTAGGCGTTGGAATGAAAATGGATATGGTTCTTACAACCTTATTCCGGCCAAAAACCGAACATTAAATGCTGACGATTCGAAATCCGCCATCTCCTGAAATGGCGGTACTCCATGCAGTTCTGCAGCGGTTCCCCCGAATGGATAAAAAACAGGTTCGCAAGGCACGATGAAGTGTATAGGAAAAGGAATAGATCTCGAAATGCGTCCAAAAACGGGAGGTGACCGGACATGAGCAGTTTGTGGCAAATGGTGAAGAAGGGCAATACTTCTTCTGCCGTAGCGGCTATAGGGAACGCCGGACTAGCCGTCTTGAAAGGAATTGCGGCCGCCGCAAGCGGAAGCGGCGCCATGTTCGCCTCTGCCATGCATTCCGTCGCAGATGCGGTGAACCAGGCATTCGTCTTTACAGGCAGCGTGCTCGCAGAGAAGGCGCCTACCAGACGATTCCCGACAGGCTTCGGCCGAGTCATCAACTTATTCTGCATGATCGCGGTTATCGTCGTGACGGTTATGGCGTACGAGACCGTGCGAGAGGGCTTTCATCTGCTGGCTCATCCGGCCAAAGCCACGAACTTCTGGCTCAACTTCGCGGTGCTTGCCGTTGCCATTGGGGTGGATGGCTTCGTGCTGATCAAGGCGATGAACGAAATCGTGAAGGAGACGCGGGCTGACGCGAGCGGCGGGGTCGTGATTACGGCCATCCGGAATGTCGGTCGCGCGGCGCCGCCGACGAGGCTGGTCTTCTACGAAGACGTCGTCGCCACCAGCGGCGCGCTCTTGGCGCTTATCGCCGTCATCATCGCCGAGTTTACGACATTCCGGCTCTTCGACGGAATCGCAACGATTCTGATCGGAATTCTCATGGTCGGCGTTGCGTTCAAGGTGGGCTACGACAACATGGTCGGCTTAATCGGAGTTGCCGCGCCGCTGGACATCGAAGAGCGGGTCGCGAGCGTTATTATGGACGATCCGGACGTCACGGATATTAATAAGATGCGGATTTTGCAGGAAGGACGATTCTATCATGTCGAAGGTTATATCGAGCTTAGACCTGGTCTGTCGCTAGCCGACGCGGATGATATTAAATTCCGCGTAAGGGACAAGCTGCTTGCGACCCCGGATATCACGGACGTGACGCTCGGCATCATTGAGGATAACGGCGTTCGCGACTGGCGGCCGTCCGGCGAAGCGCCCGGATCTTAGCATTCAATATGTACAAGGAGGCCGATGACGATGGAACAAGAGAAGGACAAGACCAAATTCAAGCTGTCCGAAATGGAGCACGAACTGGCCGAGCAGTTGGAGAAGGGGCCAATGAACAACGCGCAGGACGACGCGGAAGAGCGGGCGCGCGTGAAGCTCCCGGCCAAATACGAAATGCGGATTCAAACCGAGCACGACCCGGTGGCGGAGGAGACCAAGCTGTTTCGTTCGCTCGCACGGGAAGTGGATGGTCGTTATGATAAATACGCGGGTCGCGACCAGAGCGAACCGGAAGGCGAAAAGTAACATGCGGCGACGAGTTAAGTTGACTTGATAGCGCAAATAGGACGGCCCCCATCAACTGTGAAGTTGATGGGGGCCGTCTTTGCTTTAACGGAATCAGCGGATTAAAGCTCTCGTGCTTCGAGCTCCTGTTCTACATGCCGAATCCATTCTTTCGCCGCGAATGACATCGCCCGGTCTTTGCGCCAAATCATCGACAGCCGCCAGGGGATCGCCGGTTCGATCGCGATGACGGCGAACCGGTTCGGATCCAGTTGACGGCAGATTCCTTCCGGCAGCAGGGTGATGCCGTATCGCGCGGCGATCATCTCCGTCATGAAGTCCCATTGCGAGCTTTCCAGTACGATTCGCGGCTCGAAACCAGCGAGCACGCACTGTTCCATAATCAAGTGACGCACCGTGAAATCCTCCCGGAACATGACGAACGCTTCTTGTTCAAGCTCATGAAGCGGCACGGTATCGCGGCCGGCATAAGCATGCTGTTTGTCCGTGACCAGCAGCAGATCCTGATGAAGACATGGCAAAATGCTGTACTTGGCTTCATCCTTCACCGGCAAAATCACCATCCCGAAATCCAGCTCGCCCTGCAGGATGTCTTCTTCCAAACGTTTGCCGCCCCGCTCGGTAACGAGCAAGCGGATGTCGGGATAGCGCGTCAGAAAGCGTTCAATGACCGGCGGCAGGAAAGTAGACCCGATCATCGGCGGTATGCCCAGATGCAGCTTCCCTTTCTTCAGCGACATGACTTCCTCCAGCTCGCCGGTCATATGGTCGACGGATTGCAGTACCTTTCGCGCCGATTTGAGAATGGTCGCGCCGGCGTCCGTCAGCTCGATCGGTTTGGCCGACCTGTCGATGAGCTGAACGCCTAGTTCGTCCTCGAGCAGCCGCACCATTTTGGACAAGGAGGGCTGGGTTAAATGGAGTTTGCGGGCCGCTTGGGTGAAGCTGCCGGCCTCCGCGACCGCAACGAAGTATTGCAGCTGTTTGAGATCCATGAAGTGGCTCCTAATGTTGAATCTGAATGAGTGTGAACGAGTGGGAGACGTCAACTATAGCCAAAAGGCATGGAGACGATTCGAAATATGTATTTTACCTATAACCCGAGCGGTTGTAAACTAAGCGTTATCCAAACAACAAGAAATCAGGTGCAGCTATGATTGAACTTATACAGAAGACAACTTCATTCGATGCAAGACCGGCATCCGCATCGTTAACCGTCAAGGACGCGATCGTCCTTCCGCCGGATACGAATCACCACGGCACAATTTTTGGCGGCAAGCTGATGGCCTATATTGACGATGTGGCGACGATCGCCGCCACGCGGCACGCCAGAAGACCGGTCGTGACCGCGTCGACCGACTCTGTAGATTTCCTTCACCCGGTCAAGAAGGGGGATGCGGTTAGTTTGTCCGCTTTCGTGACGTGGTCGCACAAAACCTCCATGGAAGTGTTCGTACGCGTCGTGACCGAGGAATTGTTGACCGGCAAACGCAAGGTCGCCGCCACCTCATTCTTGACGTTCGTCGCGCTAGGCGAAGACAATCGGCCTGTAGAGGTGCCAAGCGTGCAGCCCGAATCGGACGAGGAACGGCTCTTGTTCAATACGGCGCCCGAACGGAAAGAAGCAAGACGCATCCGTCGCCAGGAAAGCAAGCATTTCGCCGACTTTATGGGAACGGAAGATGTTCGTCACCGGCCGGTAAACTCGCGAGGAAATTCCAGCTCTCGTAAAGATAATCAAGCATTCGCCTGCGCTTGGGAGTCGGAGTGGTAGAGCTGTCGTAAGCAAAAGGGGAGGTGTCCCGTTATCGTCGTAAGACGACTTCCGGGACATCTCCCCTTTGTTATGCTCGAGTATGTAATTATGGGCGAAGCTTGGGCAGTCGAGGACGCAAAATCGGAATGAGCGCAGCGGCCACGATAGCTTTGACCGTATCGCCGAACAGGAACGGATAGCATCCTTGTACCAAGGCTTTGCTCATCGACATCTTCGTCACGTGGGCAAGCCAAGGCACGCCGGTCGTGTATAGGAGCGCGACGCCGAACACCATCAAGCTGACAAAGAGGATCGCTGTCTTGCCTTTCGTCCACGTGCTTTCGGAGCGGAAGAGCTTATCGCTGACGAAGCCAACGAGCAACGCGGCGAACGGATACATCCAGATGTAACCCGCAGTCGCGCCCGTCAACACCGATAGGCCGCCGTTCCCGTGGAAGAGCGGCAATCCGATCGCGGTTAACGCGATCACGACGGCAATGCTCCAGAAGCCGTAGAACGCGCCGAGCAGCCCCCCGGCGAGCATAATCGTAAGCGTCTGCAGCGTAATTGGCACAGTCGTGAAGCCAAGGGGGATCTTCAGCCAGCTGGAAGCGACGAACAATGCCGCGAACAGCGCCGTGAATACGATGCCTCGAATGGCATATACCGTATGATTCGTTGAAGCGTAAGTCGTCTGTGACGAGGTGGACATTGTCAAATCTCCTTTCGAATGTTAACCTAGTTGATAGGTTTGTGGTTAACAATTCGGATTCTACCACGGTCTGCCAGTCTTGAGAAGAGGGAAATTCAATGATGAATACGAATACGCCAATTGGAGCAGCTGCAGCTTTGCGATTAACCGATGTTCATGTCTTGGGATCGGGACAACCCGGGGCTAAAGGCACGTCGAGGCTTCGCGCGGTTCATGCGACGCTGCTGCCAGGAGAGTGGGTATACATAGCGGGGACGAACGGCAGCGGCAAATCGACGCTTGCCCGATTATTGGCCGGGCTGAGTATGGAGGGCGTAAGCGGCAGTATTGAGCGGGGCTTCGCTGGTGCGTATCCAGCGCCTTACGTCATGCAGCAGCCTGATGCGCAGCTGTTCGGCGAGACGCCGCGGGAAGAAATTACGTTCGCCTTGGAGTGGATGGGCTTGGAGGCGGCCACGATCGAAGACCGGGTATCGGAGACGCTCTACCGGACAGGACTTGCGTCTGTAGCGGATGTTCCGTGGGAGCGCTTGTCCGGCGGGCAGAAGCAATTGGCGGCGATCGCGGCCGCAGCAGCGGCAGAGGCCCCGCTGCTTGTATTGGATGAAGCGACCTCCATGTTGGACGACCGGAGCCGCCAGGTCGCAAGCGAGCTCATCCGTCAGCGGCATGCATCAGGAAGCGCCGTCGTCTGGGTAACGCAGCGGCTGGACGAACTGACGCCCGAAGAGCGGGTATGGGCCGTCAAGGAAGGAGAGATTTGCTTCGACGGCTGTGCGCGAGAATTTTTTTATGGAATTGTCGAGGCTACGGGTAAGACGCCATGTGAAGCCAGTGGCTTACAACCAGGCTACTTAACGAAGCTGGCGCTGGCTATGCGCGCCGAAGGCGTGCTGCAAGATCCGCTGCCGATGACGGAAGCGGAGTGGCGGGAGGTCGTTGGGGATTGATTGGAAGTAAGTTTGCGCCATTAATAATTAATGGCGTTAATGTAATAGATGATACTCGCAGCGATCGCCAATTGCAGCTTGAACCCGGCACGGTAACCGTCTTGATCGGGGCGAATGGTTCAGGCAAAACTTACTTACTCGAAAGTATTGCCGGGCTTCAGCCGGAATCGGAGGTCGAGTCGGTCTTCGGCAATGAGCGCGTCTGGCTGACGGATAGAAGCCGTCGCAGGCTGAATGCGGCAGCCCTGTTGGCATACGGCTATGCGAGCCAATCGCCCGAGGAGCAGCTGATCGCGCGTACTGTCCGGGACGAACTGGTCTTCACGCTCAAACCATATGGATTATCGGACACCGAAGTCGGGAAGAGGACATCGGCTGCGCTGACGGCAGTCGGATGGGACGCTTCTTGGCTCGACCGCGAGCCACAGCATATGAGCGGCGGCGAACGGCGCAGGGTTGCGCTTGCTTGCTTGTTCGCGGCGCCGACGCCATGGCTGCTGCTGGATGAGCCGACGGCGGGTCTCGATGCGGCCGCGCATGCCGAACTATCGTGCATGCTGAAGCAGCGAGCGGCCGAAGGGCAGGGGATCCTGCTTATCTCCCATGATACCGACTGGGCGATCCCGTTCGCGGATCGGGTGTGGCTCATGGGATCGGATCGGTCGATCAGGGATTGCGAACCTGAAGAACTGCTTGTTCATCCCGAATGGTTCGCCGAATGCGGAATGGCGATTCCCGCCTGGTTGCGTGTCCTTCGCGGGCTGCGGCGTCTAGGCGTGGACACGTCGCTGCGCGAACCGGCCGAACATACAGCCACAGCCGCGGCTGCCGCAGGGGTGAGTAGGGGGCAGCGCGATCCCGGATTGACCAGGAATATGCGGGATGATCCCGCGATGGAAGCAGCGGCAGCACAGATGGAGACACGACGTGATTACGAACGAGCAGTTGCCTCGTGGCGCGGTGAACATTCGGTGAAGCGCACCGGATCGCCGCTAGCCGATTATGACCCAAGGTCGGTCTGGCTCAGTTATGTGCTGCTGTCTACCGCGATTCTGATGCAGAAGTCTTGGATGGGCATTGCGGTCAGTGCTATTATTACCGCAGCTGCGATTCTGGCCGGACGCATTCCGCTCCGCCGCTGGCTGGGCGCGATCAAAGCGATGACGGTATTCACCGTTACCGCGGCGATTATTGCCGGCATTGCAAGCGGCGGTCATGGTCTCACTTGGGAAATCGGCGGATTCCTTGCGTCGCTGCAGTCGACGGCAAGGCCTTTGCTCGTTATGCTGCTCGGCTTCGGCTTGCCGATCGTCATTACGCCGCTCCGACTGCGTCGTTCCTTGGAGCAATCATTCGCCGTGCGCGGGCAGGTACCTTCAGCGGGCCAAACGATTATTCTTACTGTAACTCTGCTGCTGCGCTTCATCCCGGTGCTCCTGGCCGAGTGGCAGCGGTTCGCCAAGCTAAACCTTGCCCGCGGCAAGGCGGCACGCTTCTCGCTTCGCAAGCTGCCCGGGCAGCTGCGCGAGCTCTTGCTGCCGTTCATGCTGTCGCTCTTCCGCATCGCGGAGCAGGCGGCCAGCGCCTTGGAGAGCCGTGGTGTTGGACGACGGCCGTATCCGCGCGTGAGACGTACATTGAGATGGCAGCTAAAGGATGTTGCTTTAACGACTTCCTGCTTATTGCTGCTGCTCTTGTTCTGGCGGTTCTCCTAGCTTCGTTAGTTTCGAGCCTCCGATGTTAGCATCGAGCCTGCGCTACAGGTCGCATCCTACCTGAAAAAAATGGCGAAATGATGCGAATGCTGATAAAATGGGAGAAGCGAGCGGCATAGGGAAAGGGAGAGAACAAAGATGGCACATAAGCACGATCAGAGCCATGCGCATACCGTAATGGCCGAAGATATGCTTGCCGTTATGGCTAGGAACGGATGGCGAATTACGGAGCAGCGCAAGACGCTTGCCCATATTTTCTCGGATCACGACGGCTATTTGTCGCCCAAGGACGTATACGACCAGATGAGTGCCAAATATCCAAGCGTCAGTTTCGATACGGTATACCGGAACTTAAGAATGCTCAGCGAGATGGGCGTGCTGGAGCAATTTTATTTCATGGAAGGCGGCTTGAAGTTCAAAGGCAGCTGCCTGTCCCATCATCACCACCATTTGATTTGCGTCAATTGCGAGAAGACGATGACCTTCGACTATTGTCCGATGGAACAGTCCCTCGAGCTGCCCGGCAATTATCAAATTCTGAATCACCGCTTCGAAATTTACGGCATTTGTGAAGAGTGCCGCAAGGAAAACGTACAGTCTGAATAGACGAGCATAAAGCCGGGGCAAGTTCCCTGGCTTTTTTGCGCGGCTTGCGGTGTCGTGCGACATCCCGTTCATTTGAGACGCCGCGAGAATTGCGCTATCATGGTAGCATCGCGTATGACGGATCCGGCATCTTGCGACTGTCGGACCGTGCAAGTGGGGAAAGGAGAATGGCAGAGCATGAACAACGAGCAGAGACTAGAAGAAGCGCGCTGTCTGGTCGTCACGTCGGTCGAGGCTGAACGTGAGGCCGTGCGCCTGGGTATCGGAGAGAGCGCACGGTTCCGCGTAATGGTTGGGGGCGTCGGACAAGCTGCGGTGGCGGCGGCGACGGCGGCAGAGCTGTCCAAGGGTAGTTATGAGCTAGTGGTCAATATGGGGATCGGCGGGGGATTCAGGGAGGCTGCCGAGATCGGCACAGTCGTGGTGGCGAGCGAAATCGTAGCCGCGGACTTAGGCGCGGAATCGAAGGACGGTTTCATCCTGATCGACGAGCTTGGATTCGGCTCCGCGCGGATGGCGACCGAAGCGGCGATCTCTAAGCGAATTGTCGAAGCCGTGCAAGCAAGAGGAATCACGGTCGCCTATGCCCCGGTATTGACAGTCACGACCGTAACAGGGACGGCGGAGACGGCGCAGCTGCTAGCATCGCGTATCCCGGGAGCAGCTGCCGAAGCGATGGAAGGGTATGGCGCAGCTGCCGCCGCCAAGCTGATGCAAGTACCTGTCATAGAGATTAGAGGGATCTCGAATGCGGTCGGACCGCGCGATCGGGACGCCTGGCGAATTAAAGACGCGCTGCTGGCGCTTGAAGCGGCCGCAGCGGCGCTAAAGGAGGTCATATAGAATGAGAATCGCGTTCTCGCCTTGTCCGAACGATACGTTCGTCTTTCATGCGCTTGTGCATGGATTGATCCCCGGTGCGCCGGAGTTCGACGTGATGTATGCAGATATCGATATAACGAACAAGCTGGCTTCCAGCGGAGATGGACTCGACGTCATGAAGATCTCTTACGCAGCGCTGCCATGGGTGCTCGAAGATTACCGGCTGCTCCCGTGCGGCGGAGCATTGGGCCGCGGCTGCGGGCCGCTCGTGTTGACCAAGGAAGGCAATCCCGATCCGGCATCGCTTGCCGGCAAACGGGTAGCGGTGCCAAGCGAGCGCTCAACCGCCTACCTATTGTTCCGGCTGTGGGCGGCGCAGAAGGTGCCGGGCGGCATCGGCGAAGTGATCGTCATGCCGTTCCACGAAATCATGCCGGCGGTCCGGGATGGTCTCATTGATGCGGGGCTCGTCATCCATGAAGCCAGATTCACGTATCCGAATTACGGCTTGTCGCTCATGGCCGATATGGGCAGCTGGTGGGAATCCGATACGGGCCTGCCGATTCCGCTCGGGGCGATCATTGCCAAGCGGACGCTGGCGAACCCGAGTCAGATCGCAGGTTGGATCCGGGAGTCGGTGGCATACGCGTGGGCACATCCCGAAGTTTCCGACGCGTATGTGTTGGAACATTCGCAAGAGATGTCTCGAGAAGTAGCCAAGCAGCATATCGATCTGTACGTGAACGGGTTCACCGCCGATCTGGGCGAAGACGGCTATGCCGCCGTCGAAGCGCTGCTCGGCCGAGCCGCCAAAGAAGGACTTGTGCCCGAATTTGACTTGTCCCTGTTGCGATAGCGCCGCTTGCGCTTATGCGCATGTCAGAATCCTCTGTTCCGCCTGGTCGGCGAAGCAGAGGGTTCTTTATTCTTCGGATCCCTCGTCTTCTGACTGTCATGTCTGTCGGTTCCCGCCATATATCTGTAAGGAAACCGAACAATGGCGGATGGCGGGGGGATGTTGGTTGGTGGAAGTGACGACGAAAGCCCAGATCGACGCGATTCATCAGGATGGATGCAGAGTCTTAAGCGTAGTGCCTACAAGGGGAGGCGGACGGCTCATCATTTATACGGATAACGGGCTGCATCTATTCGGCCGGATCGTCCACGGAACGGGGGGCGCGACGCGCAGATATTTGAACGACCTGGCGGTATATGTTCAGCAAAAGAAAAATGAAAACGCATACAAGCTGCAGTATATTCGGATACTAGGCGACAAAATCAATCAAGGCTATGGGACGCTTATGTTGAATCAGCTGCTGCAGCATGCCAGAGAACGCGGTATCGAATATATTGACGGCCGTATGCAGGATGCCGGCGGAGAAGAGCATGAAAGGCGGCTTCGCCATTTCTACGGCAAATTCGGTTTCGAGATCGGGGAGGATCGGGAGTTATTGTGGAAGCCCCATAAGCACTTTCGATAGTTCGCGCCCGCAAACGACCACGTCGTCAAATGGCGCGCAGCGTCCGTAAGGTGAAGGGGGATCAACCGCATCAATGCCTTATACGAAAAAGAAGCCCAACCACCCGGCTTATTGCCTTCGGAAGGGCTTTCTGTCATTCATTCGTTCGCGAACGAACACGAGGTGTCCATCTCTATGGTCTTTCTTCAGACTTGTCGTCTTTGAGGGTGCCGATATGATCCTTCAAATCTTCCATGTCCAGCGCGGGCAGCGCCAGCTTGGCGCGTACGGCGGACAGCTTGGCGTTCAAGTCCGACTCCGGCACGTAGATGTACGGGCTATCCCACACGCCGTCCAGCGCGTTCAGATTCAACGACTGCGGTTTCATTGAACGGTAATTAATGATCCAGTCCACGAGCGTATCCTTCGGGATATCCGTCCGGATATGCTCTCCGACGATGTCGAGAATGTTGCCCCACTGCGAGATGCCCGAGAGCGAGCTCATTTTGTCGACCATTTGGGTCAACACCTGCTGCTGACGTTCGTTGCGCGCCATGTCCGACGATTCCTCGGTCCCTTGGTTCGATTTGCGGTAACGGACAAAATCGAGCACCTCTTTGCCGCCGAGCTTCTGCTGACCCTGTTTAAGGTTAATATTGGTGCCGTCGGCGCTGTCGATGTACCGCATATCCATATCCACGTTAAGGTCTAGTCCGCCCAGCGCGTCCACAATCTCGCGGAGTCCGTCGAAGTCGACGACAACCATGTAGTCGACCGGCGTCTGGAGCAGGTCGCTGTAGAACGCTTTGACGTTCGGAATAACCGAGTCTTTGTCTTTGTTGTAGTAATAAGGGAAGAAGTAATTCGCTTTATGCGTACCGTGATCATCCGAAGCGATCCTCAGATCGCGCGGAACCGACATCAGCGCCGCCGATTTGTCGGCTGGATCGTAACTAGCCAGCATGAGCACGTCAGCGTTCATCGTGCCGCCGCTGCCTTCCCGGTTATCGACCCCGGTCAGCAGAAAGGAGATCGGCTTGTCGACGAGCGGTTCGGCAGGCTGGACGGGAGTCTCGACGTCGGCCACCGGCTGCTGCGCATCTTCCGTCTCCTCCGGCGCGGAGATTTTATCGAACGCTTGGTTGGCTTTATAGTATAGGTAGCCGGCGAACGCGCCGGAACCGACGATGAACGTCGTCGAGGCGATCGCGACGGAGATGATGATTTTGCGCCAAATCCGGGACTTGGGCTTGGCCTGCGCGGAATCTTGTTGCCCGCCGGCGTTAGGTTCAAGGGATTTGTCCTGCATGTGTTAACGTTCCTCCATTTACGAAACAGAAATAAAAAGACATCTTTTTTATCATAGCATAACGATCCGCCTCAAATTTAAACAAACAAAGCCGGATTTGTGAACTTTGTGACGAGAAATGACGGGAAATCGCCGATTTTCGCCGAAATGAAAGGGAATGAACGGCAATGCAGCGAATATATAGTTGACTAAGGTCGAATTTATTTCGCGCCAGATGTAGGAGGACGCATGAACTTGTATGGTAATGAGCCTGGATTTTTTAGTTTCTTGAATGAGATGCCGCTCTTTTTTAAGTTATTCGGAGGGCTCGTCTTTGTTCTCGTCGTTGGCGGATTCGCGAGCGTGTTGATTCGAGGTGCTCGCCAGTTCGCGGTCAATAGCGCTTCGGATTTAGTGGAACGGCCGGCTCGCGTTGTCTCCAAACGTACGGAAGTATGGGGCGGATCAGGCGAGATGAGCGCGAGCACTAACTATTACGTAACGTTCGAATTCCAGGATGGGGCGCGCGTTGAACTTCCGATGAAAGGGACGGAATACGGCTTGCTGGCGGAAGGAGACTCGGGCGTTCTGACCCATCAAGGTACGCGCTATAAAGGATTCCGGCGTTCATAGCACATGTAATCGGGGGAGAATTCCATGACGATTCAAGCGGTATTATTCGACTTGGACAATACGTTGCTGAACCGTAACGCCGCCTTCCGCGCGTATGCCGCACAGCTAATTCGGACATATGCGTCTTATGCTGACGACGAACAAGCGGAGCGCTATACGAATTGGCTAATTGCGGAGGACCGTCAAGGTTACACGCCAAAGAAGCAGCTCTATGCGGAGATGATGCGTACGGTGCCGATGCGGGACCCTCTCACGTCCGTCGAGACTTTGCTCGAAACCTGGTTCGCGACGTTCAGCGCGTACTCCGTCACCATGGAAGGCGCGGGCGAGACGCTCCATCGATTGAAAGCCAGCGGTTTCCAACTCGGCCTTATTACGAACGGAAGCAGCCGAAGCCAGCAGGCCAAGATCGACCAGACCGGGTTTCGGCATCTGTTCGATGCAATTATCGTGTCAGACGAGGTGGCGGTCAAGAAGCCCGATCCCGCGATCTTTGCTATAGCGCTGGATCAGCTTGGCGTATCGCCGCGGCACGCTGCATACGTCGGCGACCATCCGGCCAACGACGTGGATGGCGCGATCAGAGCGGGACTCCACGCCGTATGGCTGCGCGGGTTGACATCGGGAGAACCACTGTCTGTGGGACGATATCGGACAATTGACCATTTGAGCGAGCTTGTCGACGAGCTTGGAGCTTGCTATTAAGAAATGAAAAGGAGGTGTCCTAAGGTCATCATTAGATGACGAATCGGACACCTCCTATGCGTTGACGCACCTTTAACCGCGAGCGGTTTTGTATTTGCCGTCTGCTTCGAGTCCGGCCGATGCTGCCGGTTCATAGACGCGGCCCGGCCAGAACGCTTTGCGACCGAGCAGGACCGTGATCGCAGGAACGAGGAATGGCCGGACGACGAACGTGTCGAGAAGCACGCCGATCGCCGTGATAATGCCGAACTGCACGAGCACTTGAATCGGCAATGTGGCGAGTACGGCGAAGGTGGCCGCGAGAATCAGACCTGCCGACGTAATGACGCCGCCTGTATCCGCGACGCCTTCGCGGATCGCTTGTCGCAGCGGCATCGTTTTGCGTTTCTGCCAGATGCTCGAGATCATGAAGATATTGTAGTCTTCCCCGAGTGCGACCAGGAACACGAATGAGTAAAGCGGGATCGAACCTTGGATGCCGTCCGCGCCCATGAAGTAATGGATGATGATCCAGCCCAGTCCGAGCGCTGCCCCATAGGAGAGCAGGACGGTGGCGATCAAGTAGAGCATCGCGACGAACGAGCGCAGATAAATCAGGAGAAGCAGCGCGATCAGCACGGTGACGACCGGAATAATCAGGTTGCGGTCTTGGTCGCCGACGGCCTTCGTATCGTGCTGGTCGGCGGTCTGTCCGCCAATCCAGACGCGCGGCTCGGCGATGCCGCTGGCGCGCAATTCATTCTCCGCTCGCGCTTGAAGCTCAGGTATGAACGACATCGCGTCCAACGAGTACGGATTCATAGCAAGCGTAATGGAATAAGATTGCAAGTTTGGCTCGGATGCGCCTGTTTCCGGCTTCGCGGAGACGGAAGCGATCTTCTCGTCTGCTTGGAAGACCGAGTCCAGATTAATGGCTTTGCCCTCGGTATCCACGACTAGCGTCACCGGTGCGAGGCTGCCCGGGGAGAATGCTTCGCCGATCAAATCGTTGCCTTCGCGGGAATCCATCGTCTTCGGGAACGAGGAGAGAATGTCATAATTATAATTGACGGCAGGGGCGAACCCGGCCAGCGCGCCGAGAATGACGACCGAAACGATCGTTACGGTCCAAGGCTTGCGGGTGACGAGACCCCCGATCGCGTGCCCGAAGCCGCGTTTCGGCGCTTCCTTCGGTACCGGCTTCCCTTTGCGGATGGCGCGCTCGCGCTTCATCTCCGGCGTGCGTGGAATGAACGGGAAGAACGAGACGCGTCCGAATACGGACAGAAGAGCAGGCACGAGCGTAATGCTGGCAATGCCCATGACGAAGATCGATAAGCTGAACGGGACGGCGAACCGGTGGTAGGCGCCATATTCGGCCAGCAGCAGCGCAAGCAAGGACAAGACGACGGTGAAGCCGCTCATCGCGACAGCGCCGGTCGCATCTTTAATGGCATGAATTAATGCCATTAATTTATTTTCATGCCGGGTAAGCTCGGTGCGGAAATGCGATATCAAGAACAAGCAGTAGTCAGTGCCTGCGCCGAACAGCAGCACGGTCATAATCGATATCCCTTGCGAGTCGACGATAATCCATTCGTTGCCGGCCATCCAACCGAGCAGCGGACTCGTTACGGCATACGCGAAGGCGACGCCGACGAGCGGGATGAGCGCCAGGATCGGCGAGCGATAGATGGCGAGCAGAATGACAAGCACGATGACGACGGTTGCGATCAAGAGCGAGACGTCGGCGCCGCTGAAAAGCGCGGTGGCGTCTACCGCAATGCCGGCCGGGCCGGTAATGCGCGCGCTCAGTTCGCCGCCGCTAGTCTCCTGCTCGAACGGCTTCGCGCCGGATGCCTCGTCTCCAAACGCCTTGACCGTCTCCAGCGAATGTTCCATCACTTCCGTATCCACGGATTCGGCGAAGAACATCGGCTGGATCAGAGTTGTACCGTCCTCGGATACTTGCGCGCGAACGGCATCCGGCGGGAGCTGGTGAAGCGGGATCGTGGAAGACTGGCCTTCAACCGGCGATTCTGTCAAACGCTTCGCGAGCGCCTGAACAGCAGCGAGGTCTTCTTCGGTCAGTCCACTGTCGCGATGCCAGACGATCAGCGCCGGCAATCCGGACTCGGAAGGGAACTGCTCCTTGATGATGGCAGCGGCTTGAACCGAAGGCAGATCTTCCTTCAAGTTTGGCGCGTTGTTAATTTCTTTGCTGCCGACCTGGGGCAGTGTCAAACTGAGAACCGCGGCGAGCAAAACCCACGTGAAGATCGTGATCCAGCGCGTTCGCTTGCCCGCTACGAGGCTGCCGTACTTGGCAAGCCAGCTGTTCGATTCCATTGCATGGTTCCTCCATTTCAAAAGTAGGGGTAAAAGGGTAAAATAATTAAAGCTGAACTAATTATATCTACCCTAGGGTAGATATTTCAATCCGGCATTCGTTAAAACTTTATGAACAACATTTTCGACCATAAGCGAGGCGTGATCACTGTTATGCAAGACAAATCTGAGAACAAGACGAAGACTGGCCGGCCAAAAGGCAAGCGGACCGACGCGACGCGCGTCCTCATCCTGCGCACGGCGGCCATGCAATTCATGGAACTTGGCTATGACAAATTATCGCTTCAGGAGGTCGCCGATCTGTGCGGCGTAACCAAGGCGACGATCTACCACTATTACAAGGACAAGAGCTCGCTATTCACCGAAGCGATTCTGCTCATGCTGCGCACAGCGCTGGCCAGGAGCGAGGACATCGTTCGCGAGACGCCGGATTTGGCCGGGAAGCTGAAGCAGCTGGCCATCGGATTGCTGCGCCACTCGCACGTTGAATTCGAGACGATGATGCGAAAGGCGTCCTCCGTCTTGAGCGAGGACCAAATCGCCGCGATCCGTCATCAGGAGCAGCAGCTTCACCAGCTGCTCGGAGGCGTGTTCCGCTCGGCGATGGAAGCGGGTATCATTCGTCAGAGCAATCCTACCTTCCTCTCCCGCGCGTTCGCCATGCTGATGCTGATGCGCAATCAGCCGGAGTTGACCGAGGGGTTGATCTCGCCGGACGAAGCTGCCGAGGAGATCGTTCAATTATTCCTGCACGGGTTAGATCCGCTTAAAGGCTAGACGCTCGCTTCCATCGCTCGAAATTGTCATATCTGCCGCGCATCCGCATACGATTAGGCGAAAAGCCAAGCGCCGGCGCGCAGAAGGCGTATTCGAGAGCGATTGGAGGAGTGATGCGAACATGATCGCACACGAACAGCAGCTCGTTCAGCTCGTGCGGCGATTCTTGCCCCAAGGCGCGGAGCTGGCCGTCATCGAACGTCCGGTGCCGCACCCGGCGATCGTCGCGGCGGACATGAACGGCGACCGCGATCCGGAGATCGCGGCCGTTTACCGATATGCAGACGCGTTGTATCTATTGGTGCTCCGGAATCCGGCGGAAGGTTGGGAAGCGGTCGTCAATGAACGCGGAGCCGGCTACGGGGTGACGCTGCTGTCCGCGTCGCCGGTATCAAGCGCGACCCGCAACAATTTGCTGGTAGGCTGGCAGATGGGCGCGGTCTGGTCGCAGCTGGCGATCTACGAGTGGGAGCCCGGCGGATTGCGAAGCGTGCTGAAAGAACCGTTAACGTACAGTTATATCGAGGTGCTCGATCTGCTCGGTTCGAGCGGTCGAGACGGACAGTCGGAACTGGTTCTCTGGCTGCATGACACGGGCGAAGCCTATCGCGTGGAGGTGCTGCGCTGGCATGGCGGCGACATCGTGCCGGCACCCGACGTAGAGGCGGCTTACTTTCGCAAGGTGACGGGTTATTATGAGCATATGGTTCGGCTTCATCCTGATTACGCATTCTATTGGTATTATCTGGCTGATGCTCAGCTTCGAGCGGGATTGCCGCAGGCGGCACTGTCATCCGCTCGCCGGGCATTGGATTTTCCGCATCCGTATCCGTCGCGGGAAGAGCTGGAGCGTCTGCAGCGGGAGATCGCGGGCAAGTTGCAACATGGCCGAAGTGTCGCTACCAGAGCGGAAGCGCTGTTCCCCGCTTCGCTCAAGACCTTGAACGGAATTCGTTGGGGGTACATCGACCGCTCAGGCAAAATGGTTCTGCCGCCTCGTTTCCGATCTGCCGCTTCTTTCGGTCCGAATCGACTCGCGGCCGCCGGGACGGAACGCGGGACCGGGCTGATCGACACAACAGGCCGCTTCGTTGTAGAGCCGATTTATGATTCGATCAGCGATTTCAACGAAGGTCACGCGGTCGTTATCGACAAGGAAGGCTTTAAGCTGATGAACGCTTCAGGGAAGATCGTGACGAAGCGCGCTTATTCCTTCCTGGGGAATTTGCACGATAACAGGGCGGTCTTCTATGTCCAAGATCAAGATGGCAGCTCGCGGTATGGTTACATTGACGGACGGGGAGACGAAGTCATTCCGGCCCGCTTCATGGAGGCGGACGACTTCCAGCGCGACCGTGCGCTCGTGAAGACGAAAGAAGGCGAATATGCGGTTATTCGGCCTGATGGGACCGAGGTTGCCGTATTCCATTATCCATTCGTAGGTCCGCCAGGCGACGGCCTGCTTGCCTTCCAGCAGGAAGCAGGCGGCCCTTATGGATATATCGATGAGAAGGGCAGGGTCGTCATTCCGCCCGCGTATACGTTTGCCCAGCCTTTCCAAGACGGGTTGGCCGTCGTCAATACGGGCGAGGATTACAAGTCGGTGTATGGCGTCATCGACAAGAAAGGTCAATACGTCGTCCAGCCGGGCTATAACGATATCCGGCAGCTCGGCGAGAAGCGTCTGGCACTTGGGCAGGCGATCGACGAGAACGAGCCGTACCGCGGTTCCAAATACGCGATCGCCGCGACGAATGGCGTTCGTCTAAGCGATTACGTCTATTTCGATCCGCAGGATTTCAAGCAAGGGCTGGCTTCGGTCTATGACCGCACGCACACGTATTTCATCGATCGGACGGGCAAGGCGGCGCCGGGTTATCCGCGTATCAAAGGAAGCGGCATCTTAACGCTCGAGGATGGCCTGATCGCGGCGAACGTGGACCAGCGGCTGTCGTATTGGACGAAGGATGGGCAGAATGTCTGGCGGCAGAACAGCATCATTCCGCTGCGCGATCCGTACCGGGTGCGCGAGGTGAAATATAGCCCGAACAAAGATTACCTCGTCTATTACCCGCAGCTCGAAGGAATGTCGAATCCGAATACGCAGCAGAATGTCAATACCAAGCTCAAGGAGCTGTCTCAGGTGAAGCCGGTCCCGGCGGATCAGCAGCTGGAAGCTTCGTATACCGGCGACTTCCAGATCTCCATGTTCCGCAAAAATCTGCTCGTCCTCGAGCTGTCCGGCTACAACTATCCGTTCGGCGCGGCGCACGGCATGCCTACGCTGCTGTACCCGCATGTCGATGTGACAACCGGGGGGTTCTACGAATTGAAGGACTTGTTCAAGCCCGGCAGCGATTACGTGAAGGTGCTCAGCGATATCGTCGGCCAACAAATCAAGGAAGACCCGCAGTACGACTACGTATTCCCGGACACGTACAAAGGGATCGCGCCAGACCAGCCGTTCTATGTCTCGGAGACGGCGCTGCATCTGTATTTCGCGCCTTACGAAATCGGACCCTACGCGGCAGGCTTCCCGACGTTCACGATTCCGTTCGCGCAGATCAACGGGATATTAGCCAAGGATCGCCCATTCTGGCAATCCTTCCACTGAGAGGCGCCATCCAAAACGGTTGTTGCGCAAAACGCGGCAACCGTTTACTATGTTCATAGGTTTGATTCCGCGTGCGGATATAATCGAATAACGGAAACAGGTGCTGGAAAGCGGCCGATGCAGGCTGCCATTCCGGCTTAATAGGGAAGTTCGGTGCAAAGCCGACGCGGTCCCGCCACTGTTACGGAGGAGTCGAAAGCGCATAATCGCCACTGGGTGCAACCGGGAAGGCGGCTGACGACGATGATGCCGGTAGCCAGGAGACCTGCCTGTTTCAACGACACTGCTTTACCTACGGGAGATAGGGAGGTGTTAGACGAGCAACCGGATGGTAACCAAGGGCGTACATACGGGCGTCTTTCCCCTGCATGACGAAGGGGAGAGGCGCCTTTTTTTGCATGTCCGAGCGGCGTGCAACATTTAACAGAAGGGATTGGCAGCAATGAAAAAAAGAAAATGGGCGGGGACGTTGGCGGTGGTAGCGGCGATGGCGCTGTACTTATGGATCAATGAACCGCAGTCCGCATACGCCATGCACATCATGGAGGGCTTCCTGCCTGTCGGATGGGCGATCTTCTGGTGGGTAGTCTTCATCCCGTTCTTTATGCTCGGAATTCGTTCTCTGCGAAAGGTGACGAAGGAAGCGCCAGAGCTCAAAATCATGCTCGGCCTTGCAGGCGCCTTCACGTTCGTGCTATCGGCGCTGAAGCTGCCTTCCGTCACAGGCAGCAGCTCGCATCCGACCGGGACGGGGCTTGGCGCCGTCATGTTCGGACCGCTGCCGATGAGCGTGTTAGGGACGATCGTCCTGCTCTTCCAGGCGGTGCTGCTTGCCCACGGCGGACTGACGACGCTCGGCGCGAACGCATTCTCGATGGCCGTCGCAGGCCCGATGGCCGGTTACGCGGTCTATGTGTGGCTGATGCGGACCACAGGCAAGCAGAAGCTGGCAATATTCTTCGCCGCGGCGCTTGCCGACCTGGCCACGTATATCGTCACATCGGCGCAGCTCGCGCTCGCATTCCCTTCAGCTAGCGGGGGATTCGCCGCATCGCTTATGAAATTCGGCGGCGTCTTCGCCGTCACCCAAATTCCGCTTGCGATCAGCGAAGGTCTGCTGACCGTGCTCGTCTGGAATTGGCTGCAAGCCTATGGAGCGGACGAGTTCCGGCAGCTGCAGCGCAGAATGAAAGGAGCCACGACGCATGTTTAAACGTTATCGCAATACGCTGATCATCCTCGCGGTCATCCTGTTGGCCGTGCTGCCCCTGGCTTTCGTCAAAGGGGAATTCGGGGGCGCGGATGGGGAAGCCGAAGAATTGATCGCGGTCGTCGATCCAACCTACAAGCCGTGGTTCTCCTCGCTGTTATCGCCGCCGGGCGAGACCGAGAGCATGCTGTTCGCGCTGCAAGCGGCGCTCGGCGCGGGCTTCATCGGTTATGTCATCGGCTTGTTCAGAGGCAAAGCGACGAGAAAACAACCGTGATCTTGAAGCAGATCGACAGCTACTCCTACGGCAATCGGTTAAGAAGCCTGCCGGCGACAGCCAAGGGTGGTTTCGCCGCTTCGCTCCTGCTGCTCGCTTACTTGACCGGTCCGGCGGTGCAGGCGGCCATCATCGCGTGGTTGTACGTCTGGACGGTACCGCGAGCGGGGATCAGCGCGAAATTCTATGCTGTGTCGCTCGGGAGCGTCCTTGGATTCTATCTGCTTAGTCTGCCGGCTCTTATGATCGAGGCGATCCCGGAAGGCGCGAAGATGGCTGTCGCGGCGAACGTCCGGCTCGAGTTGGGCGGATGGCAGCTGGCAGTGACCGAAGATAGCATGCATCTCGCGGTAAGGCTCTTGTTTCGCGTGCTCGCATGTTCAAGCTGCTTCCTCTTCCTCATACTGACCACGCCGATGGCGGATTTATTCCAGGTGCTGCGTAAGCTTCGCGTACCCATGCTGCTGCTGGAGATCATGCAGATCATGTACCGGTTTCTCTTCGCCTTGCTCCAGACGGCGTCCGAGCTATACACGGCTCAACGGGCGAGGGGTGGCCATCATGGCGTGAGGAGCCGAATCGCCGACACGGCGACGCTCGCGGCCCGGCTGTTCGGGCGGACGATGTCCCGCTACGACAATTGGACGCGCGGGCTCCGCGCGCGCGGCTTCGAAGACGAGCTGCGGCTAGCGCCAAGCGAACCGGGGAACGTTCCCGCGAAGCTGCGCATCGAGGCCCTAATCGGTCTCGCAATCATAACGTTGACGGCACTGCTGCTGCCTGGAGGATGGCTATCATGATACACAACATCTTGGAGACGGAGAGCGTCTCGTATACTTATCCAGGAGGGCGCAAGCCGGCGCTCGATCAATTGACCTTACAGATACCGCAGGCCAAGAAGACGGCGCTGCTCGGACGGAACGGATCGGGCAAATCGACGCTGTTTCTTCAACTGCTCGGCTTGCTGCGCCCCGATCAAGGCGCGATGCGCTTTCGCGGCCAGCCATATCCGGACAATCGGCGCGGCTTGCGCGCCATCCGAGAGGAGATCGGTCTTGTCTTTCAAGATCCGGAGCAGCAGCTGATTCTGAATACGCCGCGCGAGGATGTCTCCTATGGCCTGCGCAACGCAGGCGTGCCGGAAGGGGAAATTCGAGACCGCGTTCGGGAAGCCATAAATGCGGTGGGTCTTACGCATGCAGCAGATACGCCAATCCATGCGCTAAGTCTTGGTCAGAAGAAGCGGGTCGCGCTCGCAGGCGTGATGGTGATGCGACCGCGAGTTCTGCTGTTGGACGAACCGACCGCTTATCTCGACCGGACGTCCGAGCGCAGATTGTTAGACGAACTGGCACGCATACATGACGCGGAAGGCGTCACGATGATTATGGCGACGCATGACATGAATTTGGCCTACGAATGGGCGGATCACTGCATCGTCATCCAAGACGGCGCGTGCGTCATGGCGGGGGTGCCTGGAGAGGTGTTCGCTCGTGTAGCGGCGTTAAGCGATTGGGGGTTGTCGCGTCCTGCGGTGCTGAATCTGTGGGACGCGATTCCGGAACGTCTACGTCATGGGCACCTAGCGCCCAAAGCGCTGTCTGATTTGGAAGATTGGCTTCGACATCATCTTGCATAGGGCATGGCTTAGGTTAGGCAGGCGCTTCGATTGCCAATCGATCGCCTGCTCTTTTTTTGCAAATACACGGCGTTGATGCTAAGATTAGTACGATTTTATGCGGGTTTGTAAGCGAATTGGGTACATAAGGAGGCGCTTGTTTTGTCCGAGCAACAACTGATCGTATTCGCCGGTTCCTACGCGGAAACGGCAGACAACAGCATTTATTCGTATAAGTTAAATGAAGAGACCGGGGCGCTGACGCTCGTCCACGCGGTTGCGGGTTACCGCAATCCAACGTTCCTGAACGTCGATGCGGCCAACAACCGGCTGTATGCCATTTCGGAAGGTACATCGCCGGACGGCGGCAAAGCCGGGGAAGGGGCGGCATTCGCGATCGACCCGGCTACCGGCCGATTCGAACCGCTGAACCGCACGTTGACGGTCGCTTCGCCGACCTGCCATATCCAGCGTGACGCAAGCGGCAAATATTTGATCGTCGTCAGCTATCACGGCGGCATGGCCGGCTTGCTTCAGATCGAAGAGAACGGCCGGATCGGTAAGCTGCTGGACGTTAGTCAGCATGAAGGCCGAAGCGTTCATCCGGAGCGGCAGGATCGCCCGCATCCGCACTCGGCGTTCTTTAGCCCGGACGGGAAGTTCGTGCTCATTCAAGACTTGGGCCTAGACAAAATTTTCACGTACGCGATCGATGAAGCGGCTGGCAAGCTCGTGCAGAAGCATGTGACCGAGACGAACCCGGGCGCCGGGCCGCGCCATCTCGCTTTCCATCCGACGGGCGCGTTCGCTTACGTCATTAACGAGGTTGATTCGACAGTTGCCGCCTTCGCCTATGATGCGGAAGATGGCCGACTGACCCCGATCCAGACGGTATCCACGCTTCCGGCCGAAGGGTTCGATGGCGAGAACACGACCGCCGAAATCGCGATATCGGAGGACGGCCGTTACATGTACGGCTCGAACCGCGGTCACGACAGCTTGGTCGTGTACGCGGTAGACGGCGCAACGGGGCAGCTCTCCCACGTGCAGCATATTGCTTCCGGCGGCGGTCATCCGAGACATTTCGCCCTGACGCCAGGCGGACAATATCTGCTGTGCGCCAACCGGGACGACAATAACATCGTTACGTTCCGCATAGACCGGGAGACGGGACGTCTGAGCGAGACGGGACAATCCGTATCGGTGTCCAAGCCGGTCTGTGTAAAGCCGGTGTACCTGTAGCTTTTCGGGTTATTTTCGGATTATTCTCGAGTTGCGCAACGAACAATTGACATGAAACCTCTCCAATCGACAAGATGGGGAGGTTTTTTGACATATTTTACGACTCAAGGAAGTGGAAGGACTGTCAAGATTCGATTTACCTGACATGGGAATAACATATTATTCGCAAATGCGTAAACTTTCTTGACATAATGCTTGCAATGATTTATTGTAATAGAAACTAGCGCAAGCGACCGGCTTAGATAGTTTCTAACCATATTCTAACAATGAGAGGAGAACGACAAGATGGAGAAGAACGAGTTGATGACTATCAACGTTCTATTGGACAAGGCGGCAGCTTACACGAGACTGTTGTCGGAGATTACCGAGACGAAGGCTGCGGGCACGTGGCGGAATGATCGGCGTTTCAAAGCAGAACACGATGAAATGAAAGCTGTGGCGGAACGACTCCGCGGCCATGACGACGCGAACGTGTCCATGTATGGATTCCGGATGCAGATGCTGATCGGCGAATTCGTCGAGACGGATATCGTATGCCATGAGAAAGTGGTTCATTTGCGCGAAGTGCGCAATCAAGAAGAGCTGCTTCAGCTTGCGGCTTACCGGGCAGTCGAAGCGTATCGCATTCTTGCAGAGGAGAACGCAGCGGAGCAGCATCTGCGTCAATCGATCTAATGCACTTACCAGGCGACACGAGATGAAACGGACAACCCTTCCTCCAAGAGGAGAGATGGTTGTCCGTTTTTGTTTGCTCGTATGACTAGGCGTGCGCCTTACGGTTGGTCAACAAGCTTCTTGCCGACATGAACAGATATCCGCCAATTAGACCGCCGAAGTGGGCGTAGTTATCGATGCCCGGTACGACAAAACCGAGGATGACGTTCATGATGAGACCGCTGTAGATCGAGATCCCCATCATTTCCCCCCAAGTATCCGGTTCTTTGACCGTTAAATACAACAACGCGCCCATCAGCCCGAATATCGCTCCGGAAGCACCGGCCGATATAGAAGGAGAGAACCAATAGCTGGCCGCATTGCCCACGATGCCCGCGATCATATAGAGCAGGAAGAAGGTACCTGAGCCCAGCACGCGTTCGATGCGGCCGCCGAGCGAGAGGAGCGACACGGTATTGAACCACAGATGCAGACCCCCGATATGAAGGAAGATCGGCGTCACGAGCCTCCAATACTCGCCTTCATCGATGAGCGGCGCGTATTTGGCGCCGAATCGGATAAGCGTCGCCGTATTCGTAGAGCCGCCGTAGTACGTCATGAGCAGCCATACCGCGACGTTAATGGCGGTAAAAGCGAACGTTAGCGGGGCGCCGCGTTTGCGTCCCGCCTCCTCGAAGGGCTGAACGCGCTCTTGGTGGGCGCGCAGCATCTCGCCATGCCAGACATTAATGACCTCGTACAAGCGGGTATCGTCATAAGGAACGGGTTCTCCGCGTATGACGAACTGGCGGATATACTCGGCGCCGGGGATTTCGATTTTCGGCAGCACGACGCGATTCTCGACCAGATCGATGAGGCCCGCTTCGATGCGGTGACTCTCGGTTAACGTGCTCAAGTGCAAGGAGGCGATCTGTTCGCCGGACATTTGGAAGCCGGCATCCGTCCGAATGTAGAGATGCACCATTCGATGCACGAGCGCCGGGCGGCGAAATCCGACCATCTTCATCCAATCCATCGAATGCTCGAACTGCTCGCGTATCTCGGCTTCTTGCTGCTCCGCGGACTGACCGTACATTAATGGCATTAAATACAGGTACGTAACGCGAATGCCATCGCGCCGCTTCAAAGTCAGCATACCTTCGTCATTATCCATTAACGAATAACGATGATGGTGGACCAGCTCGCGCGCAATCGCCCAGATCGCATAATTAAGCTCGTGAACGTTCACGTGGCAAACACCTTTCGCTTATAGAATGGTTGTAGTATAGGCCAAAAAGCGTTTTTCATGAAGAGGCGCAAAAGGATGTGACTGGCGTTGGCGGGGGAAGCTGGATGGACGGCAGCCATTTGGCGAAAAAGAACGGCAATGGCAATAGAAGGAGGGATTGCAGGCGCCTAGGTGCATATGAAGCGCCGTTGGATTACCTTCGTGTCGGTGATAATTCTGCAGCCTGAATGGAAGAAGCCGCATGCCGCTTCATGTGGGTCATGCGACTTCGTTACATAGGCAAGATAGCTAGGATATCTATCCTAGCTATCCTTACTATCGGCTAATACCGTTGCGGCGCTGCTTTCTTCGCCAGATCGGCAATATAGGTCCAGAATGCTTCGGCATGCAAATCGTAGACGAGATTGACCGGACGGCCATTCGGATCGACCACGGATCGGCCCTGGCTGATGCCATCCGGTATAACGGAACAGCGCACTTCGCGCTGCATGACCAAGTCCGGATTGCCTACGGAGGCTGTCGTCAGCACGTCCCAGAGGTAGTAGGTCGAATTCGTCTCCATGTATACGAGAGGCGGGCAGCACGCATAACATTGACCCAGAAAATCAACGCCTTCGTAGTTCCGCTCTTTCGCCCAGCGGTTGCGGACGGCAAGCGTCAGCGGAACTTTGTTCGTGCTCTCGAGAGCGACGAGGTCGACCGGAATCGAGCTTTGGAAGACGCGGTGACAGGCTTCCGGATCCCAGTAGACGTTCCATTCCGCCGAGCCGTCGTGCTCGGGTTCTTGTACATTGCCCCTCTCGAATGTGCCGCCCATCCAGACGAGCTTCTCGATCCGTTCTTCGATATCCGGCGCCTCGTCCAGCGCGCGAGCCAGATCGGTCAACGGACCGGTGAAGAGCAGCGTGGTCTTCTCGGAATTGGACCGAATGGCCTCAATCATATGCCGATGGGCGGGCAGCGGCGAGAGCGCGGCGTTCATCGTGCCGGCTTCGTTCAAGATCGGCAGCGCGTCGACGAAGAACGTATGCATCCGCCAAGCGGCCGGGAACGGATTTTTGCCGCGCGAATTCGATTTGGCAACCTCGACGTCATACTGGCCGAACCGGTCGATGATCTTGCGGCTGGCATCGGCACCTGGCTCCAAGTAACCGTCGGCGGGAATGACGGATACGCCGGTCAGTTGAATGTTGTCCATTTGCAGCAGCAGGAACAACGATACCAAATCGTCGACCCCTGCGTCATGATTGAAATAAACGTGCTTCTTCTCCATGTTGCTCCTCCGTTCGTCTAGCTGACTAAGGTAAGATGTGAACCATCTATCATATTATGTCCCGGCCAGAGGAGGGCGTAAAGAGAAGAGTAGGAAAGCAAGCCGAACTTTTTAATAAAGTCGTATTGACTAATAAGAGTCGATTGGGTTATACTGGGTTCATCAAGGAGGCGCTGACGATGAACAAGAAGCAGGAAACAGGGCGTTACCGCACGCCGGACGGGTTGCCGGTCGATATCGCGATATTCACGATTACGTCGATCACGAAGCCGGGCAGCTACAAGATGCTCGCTGATCGTAAGCTGGAAGTGCTGCTCGTTAGAAGGAACACGCAGTCATCCGCATTCCCCGGACAGTGGGCATTGCCAGGCGGGTTCTCCTCCGAATCGGAGACGCTGACGGAAGCTGCTTACCGAGAGCTGCACGAGGAGACGAATGTCGGCGCTGACGTTCATATCGAACAGGTGAAGACGGTGTATTATCCGGGGCGCGATCCGAGAGGCTGGATGCCATCCGTACTCTACTGTGCGCTCGTAAGCGAGGATCAGCTGCGCGCTATCTCGCCGGATACGGATGCCGACGAAGCGAAGTTATTCGAAGTGGAGGAAGCGCTAGAGCTGAATCTTGCGTTCGATCATCGGGAGCTGCTGAAGGATGCGCTCGCGTTCATCCAGACCAAAATGATGACGACGACGATCGCGAAAGAGTTTCTGCCAAGGACATTCACGATTCGCGAGTTGTATCAAGTCATCCAGACGGTCGTGCCGGATTTCGAGGAAGATATCGCGAATTTCAAGCGTAACCTGATGACGACGAAGACGCGGCAAGGGCTGATCCGCGAAGCGATTGGTTCGGACGGCCAGCCGCTCACGTCGGATCGGAATTCTAATCGTCCCGCGCAGCTTTACGAATTTGCCGATTATGAGCCGAGAATTTCCATTTACAATTCGGGCATGTTCTGAGGCAAGGCGACTGTACACATGCAAGGAAGGCTGAGGGATCAGCCCTTTTATTTCCGAATTCATATAGTCAATGTGACAAAAATGAACGCCGCTGCATATCATTTTATATAGTCGATAAGACAATTACGGAGGTAATGAATATGATGAATCAACTTCGTTCGAACGTACTCCTGTTGACGGACAGCTACAATCTCTCGCACAGCCGGCTGAAATGCAGCATGGACTGGGAAGTCAGCCATCTCTACAACCGGAAGGCCGGCATGATTCTGTATGGCTTCCGCGAAATCGCGCTATCGATCTTGACCGTCCGCATTACGAAGGCGGATGTCGAAGAAGCGGAACGCTGCGCGGCGATGCAAGGTCTGCTATTCCCCTCGGCGATCTTCCATCGTGTTATTGATGAATGCGGCGGTTATGCGCCCCTTGCTGTGGAATCTCTGCCTGAAGGCACGTGGTGTCCGGCTGGCACGCCGTTCGCACAAATCCGCAATACGAAGGAAGGCTTCGGCGAGCTGGTGACGTGGTGGGAAGGCGTGCTTATGCATGCTTACTTCCCAAGCGCCTGCGCCACGGAGGCATTCCATATGCGTCGCTACCTGGAAGAGAAGCGCGAAGCGCTCGGCGCGGATGAATCGTTCTTCTGGCGGTTCCACAGCTTCGGGTTCCGCGGCCACCGCAGTCTGGAGGATGCTTACTGGGCGGGTACGGCGTGGAATTTGTCGCTGCAGGGTACGGATGATTTCCATACGACGAAACATACGCCTCATGCGACGATCGGCAGCATCGCGGCGCTTGCGCACAAAGTCACGCAGCAGTATGACGATGAACTGCAGTGCTTCTTGCATGCGATAGATTCGACGGCGGATAGCGGCGAGGGGATCGTCGCGCTCGTCATCGATACGTACGATGCGAACCGCGTCATCGAACAGTATTTGCCCATCCTTGCGGAGCGGGCGCGCGAGCGCGGAGTGAAAATCATACTGCGTCCCGACAGCGGCGACGTGCTGCGTCAAGCGATCGCTATTTACAAATCGGCCGAGCGCCATGGCGCTATAGCCGAGGTCGGCGTCATTATCGGCGAGGGCATGAGCTTCGTGCAGGCGCGGCGTTACGATCAGGTGCTGGAAGAGAACGGCGTTCCGCTTGCATTCGTCGCCTACGGCATAGGCTCGGGCTTCTATAACCATCTCGACCGCGATACGCTCGGCTGGGCGATGAAGACGGCGTACAGCAACGGCAAAGACCGCATGAAGTTCTCGATGGACCCGTTGAAGCGGAGCATACCGGGACGCGTCGGACTGATCATGAAGGGCGATAATCTCGTCGTCGTCGCGCATGAAGAGATGACGGGCGGCGGGTTGTACGAGTCGGTCTACACCTACGATGGAGCGGGAGAACTCACAATGAAGCCGCTTGACGAATCGCATTGGATCGACGTCCGGAATCGGGTCCGCACCCAAACGGCACGGCAGGAGCGGGTACAATTATCCGAAGCTATCTTGCATAAGATGGAACAAATCGCGGCGAAGTACGGCGTGGAGTAAAAGAGGATCGCGCCGGTCGAACATCCAAGTCAAGCGCGTACCATGCAGTGCAAGACCGGGCTCGCCAAACAACGGGTGGGTGACTTCAAGAGAGGATGGATGTACGATGACACAACCTTTTCGATTCGGCTTCATCATCGGTCGGTTCCAGCCGGTCCACCGGGGGCATGAAGCCTTGATCGACGCGGCGCTCGCGATAGCTGAACACGTGCTCGTAGTGATCGGCTCGGCGCAAGAGAGCGGCACTTCTCGGAACCCGTTCACGGCGCAGGAGAGAGAGCGATGGCTGCGGCAAATCTATGGCGACCGGATCCACGTACTGGCGCTGAATGATTTGACGAACGAGCACGACCACTCTACAAGCTGGGGCGATTATCTGCTCGATGCTGTGGAAGATTACGCCAAGGCGAAAGGGTTGCCGCCTCCGGACCTCGTCATCGAAGGCGAAGAGAGCGGGCGGGAACGATGGTTCGCGGAAGAGCGCATCCGGCGCTTGGACCGTCTGACCTTCCCGAGACCGGATGGCGCGGTGAGTGCCACTTGGCTCAGGACGATGATTCGGGAAGGGCAGGAGAGCGTTTGGCGGACACAGGTCCATCCCGAGCTGGTCGTGCCATATAGGGAGCTTCGCGGGGCGCTGCTTGCGCTTCGGGAGGCACGATGATATGATCGTTCTTCCATTGTCAGCCAATCTCTGACGGCGACAGTAGAACGACTGGATTGCGATGGCCGCACGCCAGACCGCAAGCCGGCAAGGGGGAATGTAACGTTGACGGAACGGGAATCCATCATGAGCCAGACACGAGCTTTCGTGAAGGCGGCATTGGAGCATGATAGCAGCGGTCATGATTGGTGGCATATCGTCCGCGTCGCCCGCAGCGCGAAGCTGCTCGCCGAAATCGAGGGGGGAGAAGCATATGTATGCGAGTTGGCCGCGCTGCTGCACGATATTGCGGACGAGAAGCTGAATGTCAGCAAGGAAGCCGGACTGCGGCGGGTTGAAGATTGGCTTGCCGAAGCCGGCGTCGATGTTAATACGGCCGAGCACGTAATGCTGATCATCTCTACAATGTCCTACGGCGGCGGGGGCGGCGCGCTTATGGAGACGCTCGAAGGGCGCATCGTGCAGGACGCGGACCGTCTCGACGCGATTGGCGCGATCGCCGCCGCGCGCACGTTCGTCTACTCGGGCTGGAAGGGGCGTCTGATCTGCGATCCGAACGTGCGTCCCCGCGTTACGATGACGAAGGAGGAATACCGCAGCGGCAAGGATACCGCGGTCAACCATTTCTATGAGAAGCTGTTGAAGCTAAAGGCGCTGCTTAATACGGAATCGGCGCGCATGTTGGCGGAAGAGCGGCATGTGTATATGGTGCGGTATTTGGAGGCGTTCGATCGGGAATGGGAGCTCGGCAATTCGGAGTACTTGGCCGAGAGGCTGGGCCAGACGCAAGAGCCGGAACGGATCCACGTCGTGTTCGATGCGTCGGCAGCTTCTTCGCTTCGGTATCTGTTTCGCGAAGCGAGCAGTGAATATGTGGTTCTGCTCGCGGATGACCTATCCGTAGGTCCGTTGGATGACAGCGGCGCGCCACCGGGAACGCTCCAGCGCCGTTTGGCCTGGATGTCCGAGCGGGGCATGCTGGGCAACTCCAAGGCGGAGTATTTCCGTGATGGCGTTGAGTGGCGCAGCTGGCCCCAGAGGCTTGCGGATCGCCGGGTGGTGGTATGGGCGGCAGGGAACGCGCGAGAGCAAATCGGTCTTCGGCGTCTCACCGCGCATATTCCGGAATCGGCTGATGTCCGCGTGATCGACGCGCCTTCCCGTATCTTCGAGCGCACGAATGGAGCTATCCTGCATACGCATACGGGCGAGGTCCCGCTTGGGGAGCTGGGCGATCTTGTGGAACAGGGACAAGCGTTGACGACCGAGCAGCAGAGCGAATATGCCGCCGATTGGCAACGGCTTATAAGAGAGGCTGGCGAGCTGCGCGTGATTGTCGAGGGTCGTATACAATCGGTGCCGGAAGATTATTGGGATGAGATGATTTTGCAGGCCGCTATCTCCGTTGCATCGACGAAGGGGAGAATGTACACGGCCGCCAGCTTGGTCGGACAGTTCATCGGACTAAGCGATCAGCGATTGAACGACTCCTTCTTATTTGCCCGCGTTCGTCATTTGGTCGAGAGAGGGAAATTGCATGGAGGCGGCAATCCCGAGGCGATAGGCGGGTATAACGTCGGATTCGGCGAACCGTCACCGTCAGACGCTGAATTACCCGATCCGGCGAGCATCCAAGCCTATATGGAATGGGCTCGACAATACGCGACCGAAGCAGGCGAGATCGAGCGGCTTCTCTCTGCCGAGCGGGATGCGGATGAACAGGTGTTGTCCATGCTGCGCGCGTTATCGGATGGCTGCCAGGCTGACGCCCGGATGCGCCGGATGGTCGCCAAAGTCATCGACGACTTCATGAACGAACGCCAGATATATGCCGAACGACGTAATGCCGTCATCGGCATGTTGTCGGCCATGCAGCGAACAGGTAGTACGGATGAGGATCGACAGGCATAACTACTTCCGAGTCGTCGTACGATGCAGTTTGAAAGCAGCATCATTTTAATGCGCAATATTAGTTGAACATAAGACGTTATCGACGCAAGTCCTGTACTATACGTGTCTTGCGCAAAAAAGCCGCCCTCGGGCGGCTTTGCTGCTTATCGGTCATTGGTCTTGCACTGCTGTGGGGCAGGGTCATGCCTCTTCGGGATTGACGTACTGATCCTGATCGCTGCCCCAAATAAAATCCACCGAGTAATCCATGCCGCCGCTTTTGTTGACGACTTGATTCGTTTCCGCGGCGGTTGTATGCTGCTGAAGTTCTTCCTGTTGTTCCGCCTGTTCATTCCATTGGTCAGTCATCGCAATCCCTCCTCGTTGTACGCTGTATTATGGCCGCCGCCATGCATCGTTATTCCGGATGTTGGACAAGTTACAAACAAACAACAGACAAGGTGGTTAACGATGCCAAGAGACTTGCCCATCGGCAACGGGAACGTGCTTATCAACTACGACTCCCGTTACAATTTGCGCGAAATCTACTATCCGTACGTCGGCATGGAGAACCATACGTTGGGCAACTGCTGCCGCTTCGGCATCTGGACGCCAGAGGGCTTTGCTTGGATCGACGATCCTGGCATGCAGACGAACGCCCTATATGAGGAAGACACCCTTGTCACGGAAGTGCGGGCGCGGCATGAGCGCCTGGGCTTCGAGCTGCTCATTCAAGACGGCGTCGATTACGAGCATGATTGCTGGCTCCGGCACGTGACGATCCGCAATCTGTTCGCCCATCCCCGCACGTTCAAGCTATATATGCATTTGGACTTGGAAATCTACGGATCGGCGATTGGTGATACCGCGTATTTCGATCCCGATCTGAGCTCGCTCGTCTTCTATAAACGCAACCGGTATTTCTCGCTCACGTGTCAGTCGGCCGGTCAGCGGGGGCCAAGCCCAAGCGGCTTCGCGACCGGCAAGAAGCGGGTGGCGGGCATGAACGGCACATGGCAGGATGCCGAAGACGGCCAGCTGGGCGGCAATCCGATCACGCAAGGCTCGGTGGATGGCACGCTGGAGCTAACACTGTCCGTTCAAGGCGGGGCCGCTCAAGATGGCTGGTTCTGGATCGGCTTCGCCGCGAATGAAGCGAAGCTGCGGGAGCTGGAACAAGCGGTCCGAACGACGACGCCGGCACAGATGCTGAAGCGTACGTCGGGTTATTGGCGCCACTGGGTGCATCAGGACAAACATGATCTGTCCGGGCTTGAACCCGTATTAGCTTCGCTCTACAAACGCAGCTTGCTCATCATCCGAACGCATTTCGACAATCGCGGGGCGATCGTCGCCGCGAACGATTCGGATATTCTGAAATTCTCCAAGGACTCCTATTCGTACATGTGGCCGCGCGACGGCGCCTTGATTGCGCATGCGCTCGACAGGTGCGGGTACGGCGAGCTGACGGATGCGTTCGTCGATTTCTGCGTGAAGTCGCTCACGCAGCATGGCTGCATGATGCATAAATACAATCCCGATGGGTCGGCAGGGTCCAGCTGGCATCCGTGGATCAACGAGAAGGGCGAGAAGCAATTCCCGATTCAAGAGGATGAGACGGCGCTGGTCATCTTCGCGATGTGGCATCATTTTCAGATCGCGGGCACGCTTGCGCAATCCAAGGAGACATACGAGAAATTCGTCATTCCCGCGGCGGACTTCCTCATTCGATACCGGAGCGCCACCGGCCTGCCATTGCCTTCCTACGACCTATGGGAAGAGCGTTACGGCGTACATGCGTTCACGGTGGCGACCGTATACGCCGGCTTGCTGGCGGCATCGAATTTCGCGAAGTACCATCAGGATAGCGTCCGCGCAATCTACTATCGGGACACGGCTGAGGCGGTGAAGCGGGCGGTCGAGGAGCAGATGTATGACAAAACTCTGCGGCGTTTCCTGCGCGCGTTGTACTGGAACCCGTCGACTAGCTCGTACGAAGCGGACCTCAAGCTGGATGCCAGCATGTATGGCTTATTCGACTTCGATCTGTTCAAGCCGGACGATCCGCGTATCATTCAGACGATGCACGACATGTATTTGGCGCTGTCGGTCAAGACGGAAGTCGGCGGTCTGGCCCGTTACGAGAACGATTACTATCACCAAATCAGTCAAGATGTGAGCCGCATCCCGGGCAATCCGTGGATTATCTGTACGCTGTGGTATGCGGAGTGGCTGCTCGCGGTGGCCAAGAACGAAGAGGACGTGGAGCAGGCGGCTGAATGGCTGAAATGGACGAGCCGCCGCGCGCTGCCATCCGGCGTCATGGCTGAGCAGGTGCACCCGATCACGGGCGCCCCGTTATCCGTATCGCCGCTGGCCTGGTCGCACGCCACCTACGTCAAAGTTGTACAAGAGTATATCGCCAGAAAGAAGCAAATGCACGATAACCGGATCAATGAGGAGACGGACTTGCCGGATACGCAAGTGCTGGAAGGACATGCACAAACTTATTCGCAGACGAGGTGATGATCGGTGAAAGCCGCGAAAGTAACGAATATGAAGGGCAGCAAAACGATCCGCGTCGGCGACCATCCGAAGCCGTCCATCACGCAGCCGAACGAGGTGCTCGTGAAGGTGCTGGCGGTCGGGCTCGACGGCACGGATCGCGAGATCATGACTGGTCCTTACGGCGAAGCGCCGAGCGGCGAAGACGAATTGATCTTCGGACACGAAGCCATGGGTGTTGTGGTCGAGTCTGGCAAGGAAGCCGGGCTCGCGCCTGGCGATCTTGTCTCCATCGTCGTGAGACGGCCCTGCCACGATCCGGCATGCGTGAATTGCCGGAATGGACGGTCGGACTTCTGCCAAAGCGGTCAGTATACGGAGCGCGGCATCAAAGGCGCGCACGGGTACTTGACGGAATATATCAAAGACGAAGACCGCTTCTTCATCAAGCTGCCCGAAGCTTGTCATACGTTCGGCATGATGGCCGAGCCGCAAAGCATCGTGGAGAAAGTATGGGACGAAGTGCAGCATATCCAGCAGCGGCTGATCTGGGAACCGCGATCCGCCCTCGTGCTTGGCTCCGGGCCGCTTGGCCTGCTTGCCGCGCTGACCAGCCGCTGTCTCGATTTGAACGTGCACGTCTGGTCGATGTCCGCGCCCGATAGTCCGGAAGCGAAACTCATCGAGAAAATCGGAGGGGTCTATCAGCAGTCGAACGCGGAAGGCGGACCTTCGTCGTTGTCGGCCTATGCGGAGAGCATCGGCGCGCATTTCGATCTCATCTGGGAATGCACCGGCTACAGTCCGCTCGGCTTCGAGGCTATGGACGTGCTGGCGCCGAACGGGGTACTGGCCATGCTAGGCTTGTCCGCTGGAGGGCGCAAAAGCGAGATTCCGGCGGACAAGCTGAATATGGAGATGGTGCTGGAGAACAAATGCGTCATCGGTTCGGTGAATGCGGCGCGCAAGCACTTCGAGACGGGCATCTATCGGCTGCAGCAGATGGAATCGCGTTGGAGCGGCGCCGTGACGTCGCTGTTCACGAAGCGATTTACGTTGGATGAAGTGCCTCAGGTCGATTTTAACCATATTGGAATTAAAGCGGTCGTCGATGTCGTGCCGGTTGAGCAGTGGAAGTTCGGGGCGGCGGCGGGAGAGACTGCTTACAGCTTCTCGGTATAGCGCAAGACTGAGGCGAAGAAGATCACTAATCATAATAGTCAGGATGAAACCGTGCAAATGCATGGTTTTTTTCTTGTTCATAAAGACCAACATTTAACATTTATGATGATTATTCTCGCAATCATTTAGTATAGTTATAACGTAACTCATTAGAGGGAGGCTGCAGAAATGGAATTTCGCCGTTTGCATACCTATTCGCTTGAACAATTGACCGCGCTTTGGAATGAAGGTTTTTTGCACTATTTCGTCAATTTGAATTTTACGCTGGACATGTTCTTGAAGAGGACGGCAAATGATGGCTTATCGCTTGCGCATTCGTTCGCGATTCTGGACGGTGAACGGCCGGTCGGATTCGTCATGAACGGCTTCCGCGAGGACGCCGGCCGCAAAATCGCATGGAACGGCGGAACCGCTCTCATACCCGAATACCGGGGCCGGGGCATCGGCAAGCTGCTGATCGAAGAAGCGATCCGAATCTACCGCGCCGAGAACGTCGACATCGCGCTGCTCGAAGCGATCAAGGAGAACGCGCCGGCGATCGCGCTCTATAGCAAATACGGCTATGCCGTTATTGACAGACTATCGTTCTACCAGTGGGAAGGGCAGCTAAGCGACGAAGCGTTCGGCGATAGCGAATCGGCTGAGCGGTATACGATGACGACCGGCAATCCGCAAGACGTCCAGCGGCTGTCCTTCCATCGCGAGCTGCAGCCATGGCAGTCTCAATGGCAATCGCTGCAGAACGGCGGTCTTGCGCTCATCGCCCGCGACAAGGACGGCATAGCGGCAGGCTACGCGCTCTTCAAGCGGGTTCTGGACGAACAGGGGGAGCATCAGTCAACGATCTTGTATCAATGCGCGGTGAAAGAAGAGGCCGCGGAGCGCGAAGCGCTTGCGCGATTGCTGCTGCGCGAGGCATTCGCCAGCTCGAAGTCGATCGTATGCCGGACGGGCAACTTCCCGCAGAGTCAGCGCATCGTCATAGAGGCGCTCGAACGGGCAGGGTTCAAGACGACAACGGAGCAGGTTCATATGAAATTGGAGCTGCGCCGTTAAATTGTTCACATATACATAGTTATGTAAACTTTTTGAAGGAAGCAACATCAATTGGAATATCTCGAAACTTGACATATGGGCCTTTCATGCGTTGAAATGGAGGAAGTCAACGTACAGAAAGGGTAGACGCACCAAATGAAATGGTTTAATCGCAGCAACAGACCTGTCACTAGAGGCGGCATGTGGATCCTGCTGCCCGTCGCGATCGTCCCGATCCTGTTTGCTTTCACGCTCTATCAGCTGCGCCATATTCCGGGAAGGCCGTTCCATCTGCCGGTCTATTGGGAACTCGCGATCGCGATGGCGCTCGGACTCGCATTCGGCGTCGTCATGTTAGTCCAGACCGGTTATGAGAGACGCGAAGACGGACTGATCTATCCGAAATCGAATAAAAACTTTAAATACGTGCTGCTCGGTATTGTCGTCATCCGGATTGCCCTGACGGAATACTTTCGGACGCTCGACCAGACCGTATTCACGGTGTTAGCCATGGTGATGGCGTTAACCTATCTCTTCGTATGGCGGATCGGCAGCTTCATGAAAGTGCGGCGCTTGCTGCGTTCGAATGAGGCTGCGCTGTCTTCGGAGGACGCGGCGTGAGCGGCATGCCGACGCAGGCGCGCGGACGTCGGATGACGATTCTGCTGCTGATCTTATGCCTCCTGTTCGCGGCTGCTGCAGTCGTATATCTCGTGAGGTCGACCGGAACAAGTCCAACCAGCCAAGCCGACGCCCGGACAGAGCTTGTCATATCGGCGGCAGCGAGCCTGAAAGACGGACTTGAAGCGCTAAAGCCACGGTTCGAAGAGGCGTATCCTTCCATCCGACTGACGTTCAACTACGGCTCCTCCGGCGCGCTCCAGAAGCAGATTGAGCAGGGGGCGCCTGCAGACTTGTTTCTATCGGCCGGCACGCAGCAGATCGAAGCGTTGCGGAAGCGCGCGCTTATTAAGGAAAGCGTCACGCTGCTTGGCAATGAACTGGTCGTTGTCGTGCCGAAGGATGACGCCACGGTGAAGACGCTGGACGGGCTGGGCAATCTTGCCGATGAGCGCTATCGCGTTATTGCCGTGGGACAACCTGAGACCGTTCCGGCTGGTCAATACGCGAAGGAAGCTTTAGAGGCAACCGGAATTTGGGGAACGATCGCAGATCGACTCGTCTTCGCCAAGGATGTCCGGCAAGCACTCGCGTATGCGGAGACAGGCAATGCGGATGCTGCTCTCGTCTACGCGACCGATGCCGCAGCTTCCAGCCAGGCGGTCATCGCCTTGCGCATCGATAGCGGTCTGCATGCGCCCATCGTTTATCCTGCCGCGCTGCTAGCCGAATCGGACCATCCGAACGAAGCGGCGATCTTCTACAAGTACCTGAAGTCGGCCGAAGCGGCGGAGTCGTTCGCGTCGTTCGGATTTCTCCCGGCTGCGGGAGCGCGGTGATGTCTGACCCACATAGGAAAGCCCATGGTATTGCAGAACGTTCGACGTTCAGCGGTTCCATGGGCTTTCTTTGATCGATATCTAATTATCGCTTCTTCCGAAGCCTTAAGATTTGGCCGCGTAATCGCGGACCATCTCTTCCGTCACGAATACTCGAGTAGGCGAGATGCCGTTCTTGGCATGCGCGTTAATGCGGGAGGTAATCGCGTTGATCTCGTCTACCGAGAACGGCAAACCGTCCTTCGCGAGCTTGAGCGCCCGGTCGATTGCTTGCTCGCGCAGCTCGTCGAGCTCTGCGAACGCGACAAGATGGCGGTTCTGCGCGGAGACGTGTTTCGTTATGGCTTCATGTGCAGACAACATGGCGGTACTCCTTCCAAAATCATTTACCGCCTATTATAGCACATTTGGTTGTCAACGGGTTATGCCTTGACTCGGGCGGCATCGAGCGCGGCTGTTACGGTGACGTGCGGATAGCCGAGCGCCGTCGCAACCGCTTCGTAGGTGACCGACCCGTTCAACACGTTAACGCCGCTTCGAATGGCCGCATTCGACGTGATCGCGGCTTCGCAGCCTTTGCCGGCGATTTGCAGCGCGTAAGGAAGCGTCGCGTTCGTTAGCCCCATCGTAGACGTCCGGGGAACTGCGCCAGGCATGTTGGCTACCGCGTAATGGATGACGCCGTGTTTCTCATAGGTTGGCGCGTCGTGCGTCGTGATGCGGTCGATCGTCTCGACGATGCCGCCCTGATCGATGGCAACGTCCACGATGACCGAGCCCGGGCGCATGGATTTCACGACGGCTTCCGGTACGAGCGTTGGCGCTTTCGCGCCCGGGATCAAGACGGCGCAGACGAGCAAGTCGGATTGGGCGACCGCTTGCGCGATATTGGCAGGCGTCGAGACGAGCGTCTGAATATTGCGGCCGAAGATTTCCTCCAACTGACGTAGTCGATTCACGTTCGTATCGAGGATGGCGACGTTCGCGCCGAGTCCGATCGCAATGCTTGCCGCGTTCGTGCCGACCACGCCGCCGCCGATAATGGCGACGTTGCCACGGGCAACGCCCGTAATGCCGGAGAGCAGGATGCCTTTGCCGCCCTTCGGACGCTCCAGCAGCTGCGCGCCGATCTGAACGGCCATCCGGCCGGCTACTTCGCTCATCGGCGTCAGGAGCGGCAGCGTGCCGTTCACCTCGACGGTTTCGTAAGCGATGGCAGTGACGCCGGATTCGACGAGCGCTTGAGTCAACGCGGCGTCGGCTGCCAAGTGCAGATAGGTGAAAAGGATGAGGCCGGGGCGGAAATAACCGTATTCGCTCGCGACCGGCTCTTTGACTTTCATGATCATGTCCGATTGCTGCCAGACTTCGGCCGCTGTTCCCGCGACAATCGCACCGGCTGCGGCGTATTCCTCGTTCGTGAAGCCGCTCTCCATACCGGCGTTATGCTCGACGATGACCGTATGCTGCCGGCGGATCAGTTCGGCTGCTCCGGCAGGCGTCAAGGCGACGCGGTTCTCGTTGTTTTTGATTTCTTTCGGCAGTCCAATTCTCATTCTCGATCACCTCGGTGTTTTGTTGCTTTCATCGTACATCGTGTCAGAGAACGTTACATCATACGTTTTGTATAACGTTTGGCCCAATTTAAGGACGAAATGGATGATGCCTACGCTAGACATCTTGTATAATATGAAGGGTAAGATGGGCGTTCTGGGCCTCATCGGTCATACATATTGGCGAAGTTCGTCCAATTGGAAATGTCAGGGTGATGAGATGGAGAAAAACGAGGCGGTACGTGTTCAAGACTTGCTGCGCAGGCCGGTCTTCAAGGCGGCGAAGCTGGCGGCGGGACGCAATGGCGTCGATCGAACCGTCAAATGGGTTCATATATTAGAAATCACGAATGTGGCGCCTTATGTAAGCAAAGACGATTTGATCCTATCGACTGGCTTGTGGATGAAAGAAGCAGAGGGCGGATTAACCTATTTGGAGCAGTTGATCCGGCAGGAAGCCGCCGGCTTGTGCATCGAGCTCGGCACGAGCATCACGGCGATCCCGGAAGCGATCATCGATTATTGCGAGCGCCACGACTTCCCGTTGATCGTCTTCGCGGAACCGGTACGGTTCGTGACGATTACGCAGGACATACACGGGCTGCTCATTAACCAGCAGCATCAGCTGCTCAAGAGTCTCGAGCAATTCTCGCGGAGGTTCCAGAAGCTGACGCTCGCGACGACCGATATCTCCGCGGTGCTCCGGCTGCTGCATGAGTTCACGAGCAAGCAAGTCGCTTATATTTCCTTCGTCGAGACGAACCGCTTCTATCCGAAGGCAGCCCCCGAGCTGGCGTATGCGATCACGGCAGCGATGAAAGCTTATGCGGAAGGGGAGTCGCACAATGGCGAGCCGGCCGTCCTGCAGCTGGATTCAGAGCTCAACGTCATGCTCCATCCGATCGTCTGCTTCGATCAGACGCTGGCCTATATCGGCGTGCTTCAGCCGCGTCGCCACGAACCGGGGGATACGACGGTCGTCATGCTGGACTACGCGGCGCAATCAATCGGCACGATGCTGATGCGGACGCTGTTCAAAGAGGAGAAGATTCAGCGTGACCAGAATCAGCTCGTGCTCGACATTATGGAACGCCGCGTCGAAGATGAGGAAGAGGCGCGGGCTAGAATGGGACTGCGCGTCCGTGGCAAAGAATCGTATTGGTTTGCAGGAGGCATGATCGAGTTCGCGTACGGCGAGACAGAAGTCGATCGGGAGCAGAAGGAATCGGATTATCAGGATTTCGTCGTGCTGCTTCGCGCGCTGCTGAAGAAGCAGGGGCTGTATGGCTTGCTGGCCTCGCAGCAGAACCGGATACACGTCCTGATCGCCAAGGAGAAGATCAACGAAGACTCTGCCAGAGGGCTGGAGAGAGCGCTGCAGCGGCTGCATGACGAGCTGAACGAATTCGCGCGTACTCGTCCCCAGCGGATCGTCATGCATGCGGGCTTCGGACGGTTCCGAGCCATGCTGACCGAGCTGCACGCGGCCATCCGCGAAGCGCGGCAATCGCTGGAAGTGTCGCGAGATGTGCCAGGGATGGCAGGTGTCTTATTCTACGAGCGGATCGGCATCTATCAATTGTTGAAGGCCATCCCGGACCCCGCCGTTCATCGGACCTTCGTCGATACGCATCTCGGCGCGCTGATCGCACACGACAGAGACAACAGCTTCCAGCTCATTGACACGCTCGACGCTTATTTCAAGTGCGCGGGTTCCAAGCAAGATACAGCCAACCGGTTATTCATCCACCGGCAGACGCTGTATCACCGGATTGGCAAGCTGACGGAAATATTGGGAGACGATTTCTTCGAACCGTCGCGTCGGATCTGCTTGGAGATGGCGCTGCTGATGTACCGGTCGGGCAGACCGTAATGAATGCCTAATTTATGCAGAAGGCTGAGCGAGCTGGATGCGTTTAGTCTATATGGTAGGTCATGAATCCAATCATGATAGATTACATAGCGAAAGTTATGTAAACTTATATCGAATCATTAATGACATGAATCAATTTTGACTTCGCCTGTCCGCATCGTATTTAATATAGACAAACCCATGTAGAGAGGATGAAGTTTCCAATGAAATATCGTACGCTTGGCAAAACGCTGCTGCCGGTATCCGTCATCGGCGTCGGGACTTGGCAGTTCGGCGGCGAGTGGGGCATGGAGTTTACGCAGGATGAGGTCGACGCTATTCTGGACGAAGCAGCCGAGCAGGGGATCAACCTGATCGATACGGCGGAATGTTACGGCGATCATCTCTCGGAGTCGCTCATCGGCAGCTACCTGTCGCGCAGGCAGCGTGACAAGTGGATCGTGGCGACGAAGTTCGGCCATCAATTCCACGAGCGTTTCACCCGCACTGATAAATTTGCCGCATCGGACGTCATCGTACAACTTGACGCGTCGCTTCGCGCGCTTCAGACCGATTATATCGATCTGTATCAATTTCATTCCGGACCCGATGCCGTATTCGATAACGAGGAACTGTGGGAGGTGCTGAACGCGCAGGTGAAAGCGGGCAAAATCCGCCACCTCGGCACGTCGATCGGCAGCAATGCGAACATCCACCAGACCGAGGCGTCGACGAAAGTCGGGTCGGAGGCGATTCAGGTCGTCTATAACCGGCTCGACCGCGTACCGGAGGAGAACGTCTTTCCTTCCTGCCAACGGCAAAATCTCGGCGTGCTCGCCCGCGTACCGCTCGCCAGCGGTTATTTGAGCGGCAAATACAAACCAGGCGCCGTATTCGACGCGACCGACGTACGGCATCGGCATGACGCGGCGGCAACAGAGGAGAAGCTTCGCGAAGTGGAGCGGATCGCGCGCGATGAAGTGCCGGAAGGCGTGGATATGGCCGCATGGGCGTTAGCTTGGTGCCTCAGGCATCCAGCCGTGACGGCCGTCATCCCGGGCTGCAAAAATCCGGAGCAGGTTCGCGCCAATGCGAGCGCCGTGGAATTGGTGGAGTCAGAGCATCCGTCGGCAACGACGCCGTAAATCAATGATGCGAATTGGCGCGTAACGATAAGAGCCCTGTCGATTGGCAGGGCTCTTCGCTATTTCTCGGATGTAACGAATCGTACAGGTCAAGCTGTCTTACAGCGTGTGGATCGCGAGCGATACCCAAAACAGATGGTAGACGTTGACCGCGGCGTAAATAATCGTGGTCAGTAGGAGAAGGACGCAGAGCCAACGTTTGTTCTGAAGGCGGGGGAGGAGGAGCAGGAGGATCGATGGAATGGCCAGCTTCCAGCCATAATAGCTCCAGACGTTCCATTCGTAAATGGCTCTGATCAACGGATTCAGTTCTTCAATTAATCGCATGCGCAGGCCGATATCCGTAAACAAGGCGTCGGTAAAGCCGAACACGATCAACAGCAGAGCCATCGTCCGCATCGGGAGCCGGACGGTCCAATTAAGCAGCATGCTAGCAAGCACCTCGCGTCAGGGGAAAATACCAGGACTGGGGATAGAGTCCTTGTCTGCACCATAATGATACGAAATGTATCCTTAGCATGCAAGTGCTTATCCTGCATACAAGAAAGAAAGTTTATGCCTACGCGTACGGGATTCTCCTCGCCCGACAAGATCTTATTCTTGCGTTGCTTGCGTTAGCCGCATCCCGGGAAAGGCCAAATGTCCGCTACGTCTTGTAATGGGTAGTGAAATGTCGCAAATTGTTGGGCATACAAGTATTGCATGACGTACACCTCGCCGTTCTGAACGCCGCAAATAACGCCAGTTATGCCTTGCCCGCTGCGCATGGCCAATCCGGCTGGACGTCCAACGAGCGCCATCGCCTTTTGCTGAATGGTCCAATTGCCAGGCATCGAACCCGGATTCGGCATGAACATCGTTGATCATCTCCTTTCCATTTGAATATCTGCAGCAGTGTATGCGGTGAGCGGGGCAGCGGCTTTAGAACGTCAACGCCTTGGTTTCTGCGTTTGGTGCGCGAGCGAAGGCATGCTATAATCCACTCATAACCTTGAAACGCCGGAGGCCTCTTATGCTAACTTTCGAACAAAAACTCGACGTATGTTCATCCTTCCCCGAGCTCGTCCGCAAGGACGTTTCACTGGGGCGCATTAATTTCCAATTTGAAGACAGCTTATATGATAAGAAGAACGTCGTGTATCACCTCCACCGGAACGGGAACGGCTACATCTATGCCGGGATGGTTGAAGGCGCGTCGGTCGATGACAAAGGCTTCCTTAATCTGCGTGATTTGAGCGAGGACGAGATTCGGTCGTGGATCGAAAAGTCGATCGCGTCGTTGTCCGTTCGCGAGGAGGAGCCGGAGGTGCCGTCCAAGCGAAAACGCAAGCGGGCGAAGGAGCAGACGTGGACGAACGCGGACAATCAGCAGCTGCTCCTCAAACATGAGGACGAGCTCTGGTATATCTATTCGGGCTTGAATCTGGAATCCGCGTTCGAGACGCTTGAGGAAGCCGAGACGTATTTGGCTGAAGAAGGCTTCTCGCCAGCGGGCTAAAAGCGCAGCGATACTCGGAATCTTCGTGATTCTCCTGATTTTCTTCGAAAATATCATCAGTTTGCGTTTTCCCATTTCGTGAGCGCGCGCGTTGAAGTAAAATTTGGGAAACAGACGAGAAGGAGTGGGGAGCAAATGGCGGAGCAGCAGTATGAAATTTTCGACGATCCGTTCAAAATGTTGATTTTGCTCGCGCAAATGGCGGCGGACAAGCGGGGCGAGAAGCTCGACTACGGCAACGTGCCGAAGATCGACAACGAGACGTTCTCGCTGGAGGATGGCAAGTTCGTGTATAAGAAAGACAATACCGTCATTACATGGTACGAGTTTCTCGGACGCGATATTGCGTGCAGCAAGGATCTGACGCGTACCGAATACAACAAGATGTTCGTCGATTGCATGCATGCTTTATTCCAGTAGATTTCCAGCAGCAGGGACACCAGCTTTCATCAAAGCTGGTGTTTTTTTATTGATTTTGTGCAACCAATAACTGATTCGACAGAGTTTTACAATTATCCGCAAAATTCTGCAAATAAAAGATGGAATAGCATTGACATCCCGTTTATTTCCTACTAAATTAGTATACATTAGCAGTTTAAAGAGTGAGAGGAGAAGAGAGAAACCATCATGAAAAAATGGACAATCTTAACGCTCGTGCTGTTCGCCTTGACCGTCGTCTTGTCGGCTTGCGGCGGCAACGCGAACAACAACGCCGGCAACGAGGGCAAGTCGGCTTCGGAATCGGGCGGGACGAACAACGGCGAAGCCAAGAAGCGCGTCGTGCTGGTGACACCGGAGAAGATCGGCGTCAATCAGTTCTTCACTCAAATGGTCGAAGGCTTGGATAAGGCGGCTGCCGAGTTCAAGCTGGAGACGAAGGTCATCGAATCGGCCGACCCGACACAGGTCGAACAGAATCTCCGCGCCGCGGTTGCCGAGAAGTACGATCTGATCATCACGGCCGCGTTCTCCGCCGCCGACGCGCTGAAGAAGGTCGCGACCGAGAATCCGGACCAATCGTTCGCGATCATCGATACGGTCGTGGACGCGCCGAACGTGCGCAGCATCGAGTTCCGCGAGCATGAAGCCGCTTATCTGCTCGGCGCCGCAGCCGGTCTGTCCACGAAGACGGGCACGGTTGGCGCGGTCGTGGCGATGGATGTGCCGCTGCTCGGCAAATACACGTCGGGCTTCGAGCAAGGCCTCAAGTCGGTCAAGCCTGATGCCAAGTTCCTCGTGAACTACGTCGGCAGCTTCACGGATCCGGCCAAAGCGAAAGAGCTCGCGCTCCTGCAGCAGTCGCAAGGCGCGGACTTCGTTGCAGGCATGTCCGCGGTAGGCGATTCCGGCGTATTCGAAGCGGCGAAGGAGAAAGGCTTCTACACGGCCGGGCAAGATACCGACCGCACGGGCGAAGATCCGGAGCACGTCGTGCTGTCCCAATTGAAAGAAACCGATACCGTCACGTACGAAACGGCGAAAGATTTCGCGGCAGGCAACTTCACCTTTGGCTCGATCAGCTACGGCCTGAAAGAAAACGGCGTCGGCATCACGTTCGTTACGGCGGAATCGTCTTCGCCGCTGAGCCCATTCATCGGGCAAGAGAACGTGGACAAGCTGAAGACAATCCGCGACGATATCGTATCCGGCGCGGTGACGGTCAAGAACCCGCTCGCCCCATAATCAATCGTAATATGCGTACTGAACCGGTTGCCATCCAGCAGCCGGTTTCTCGCGTCTTATGACGATTTGCTGGCTGCGTATCCGAACAAAGAAACGAAAAGCACGGAAGGGGATCAACAAGGAGAGGAGAGCTGGCACGATGCTGCTGCAGATGGAAGGCATTACGAAACGTTACGGCAATCTGACCGCGAACAACGAAGTGGATTTCTCGCTGCGCGAAGGCGAGGTGCACGCGCTTGTCGGGGAGAACGGGGCGGGAAAGTCGACGCTCATGCGCATGTTGTACGGGGAAGAGCAGCCGACTGAAGGCATGATTCTTATTCAAGGCCAGCCGCGTGCATTCGCCGCGCCATCCGATGCGATTGATGCGGGAATCGGCATGGTTCATCAACATTTCATGCTGTTCCCGTCGTTCACCGTAGCGGAGAACATCGTCATCGGCCGGGAGCCCAAATCCGGCGGCAAATTCGATCGGAAGGCTGCGGCCGAACACGTGCGCGCGCTGTCGGAGAAATACGGCATGCCCGTCGATCCGATGGCCAAGGTCGCCGATTGTCCAGTCGGGGTTCAACAGCGGATCGAAATTTTGAAGGTGCTCAATCAAGGGGCGAAGCTGATCATCCTCGACGAGCCGACCGGCGCGCTCACGCCGCTGGAAGTGGAATGGCTGCTCCAAGCCATACGTCGACTGGCTGCGCAGGGCATCAGTTTCATTCTTATTAGCCACAAACTGCATGAGGTGCTCGGAACCGCCGATCGGATTACCGTGCTTCGGGATGGCAAAGTGACGGGCTCGGTGAACGCGGCGGACACCGATGCGGCAGAGCTATCGCGGATGATGGTCGGCCGCGAGCTTGCGCCGTTCGTACGGACGGCAGCCAATACTGGTGCAGCGGTGCTCACGGTCGATCAGGTGACGTTGCTCGGCCCCAAGGGAGGCAAGCCGCTGCTGAATCGGGTCAGCTTCACGGTAAGAGAAGGGGAAATCGTCGGCATCGCAGGCGTGTCCGGCAACGGTCAGTCGGAGCTGCTGCAGGCTGTATCCGGCCTTCGCACGATCGATTCTGGCCGGGTGATGCTGGGCGGCGCGGACGTGACGAACAAGGACGCGGGTCAGTTCCGGCAGGCGGGACTCGCACATATTCCGGAAGACCGCTACTTGTGGGGAGCAGCCAAGGAAGAGAGCGTCGCGGACAACGGTCTGATGGGACATGTAGGAACGCACAGCAATAGCGGCATTCTGCGCAAAGGCCGCATACGCGACACGGTGTCGCAGTGGGTGAAGGCATTCAACGTCAAGACCGCTTCGCTCGATACGAAGGCGAAGCATCTATCCGGGGGCAATATGCAGAAGCTGATCGTTGCCCGCGAGATGGCGCACGGCACGCCATTCGTCATTGCGGCCGAGCCGACGCGCGGCGTGGATATCGGCGCCATGGAGACGATCCACGACGCACTGCTCAAGCGGCGCGAAGAACGAGGCGCGATACTGCTCGTGTCTTCGGAGCTGACCGAGATTCTGAAGCTCTCTGATCGGATCTTGGTGTTGTACGAAGGCTTGATCGCCGGCGAGCTGACCGCCGAAGAAGCGACGGAAGAGAAAATCAGCATGCTGATGGCGGGAGGTGGCCGCGTTGAATCGGATCAATTGGAATAAATATGCACAAGCGCTCGGCATGCCGCTCATGGCGATCGCGCTTGGACTGCTCGTTGGCGCGGTCGCGATCTGGTCCGTAGGCGGATCGGTCATCGACACGTACGCCGAGATGTGGAAAGGCGCGTTCGGCAGCTTCTACTTCACGACGAGCACCTTCACGCGGGCGACGCCGATCATTCTCGCGGCGCTTGGCGTCTCGCTCGCGTTCCGGGCGGGCTTCTTCAACCTCGGCGCGGAAGGTCAAATGATCCTTGGCGCATTGGCCGCGGCGCTGGCCGCGCTGTACGTGCCGGGGAACGGACTAATCAAAATCGTAGCTGCCGCGTTCGCGGGCATGCTGGCCGGCGGACTGTGGTCGCTGCTGGCAGGATGGCTGGATACGCGCTTCAAATTGAACCTGCTTATTACGACGCTGCTGCTCAACTATATCGCCATGTATGCCGCCGGGTATCTGGTTGCCTTTCCGTTGAAGGAGAAGGGCGGTACAGGCGGTGCCCAGACGGAGATGCTAGGCAGCGCCGCGTGGCTGCCCAAGCTGTTCGCAGGCATGACGCTGCATGCGGGCTTCATCGTCGCGATCATCGCGGCGCTGCTCCTGGCTTGGTTCCTTGCGTATACGGCGAAAGGGTACGAAATTCGCATGCTGGGCAGCAACCCGCTGTTCGCGGCATTCGGCGGCGTGAAGCGCGGCTCGCTTATGCTGACGAGCATGCTGATCAGCGGAGCGCTGGCGGGGCTTGCGGGCACGTTCGAGGTGCTCGGCACCCAGTACCGCTACATTGACAACATGATTACGTCGCCCGGCTATGCCTGGTCGGCGATCATGGCGACGCTGCTCGCCGGCTCCAATCCGATCGGATCGGCGCTCGCCGCGATTCTGCTCGCTGCGCTGCAGACCGGCGCGATGGGCGTGGAGCGCAATACCGAAGTGCCCCTCGAGATCTCGAGCGTCATTCAATCCAGTTTGATATTGTTCGTTTCGGCAAGGGTGACGTTCTCCTTCCTGAAACGTCGGAAAGGAAGGGGTGCCGATGGAAACGCTGCTTGATTGGTCGCTTCTAAGCGCTACCTTATGGAAAGTGGCACCGCTGCTGCTCGCCGCGCTCGCCGGCGCCATGTGCGCGCGTGTCGGCATTTTCAATGTAGCGCTTGAAGGGATGATGTTAACCGGGGCGTTCACCGCGATCCTGGGCAATTATTGGTTCGATAACGTCCTGCTCGGCGTCTTGTTCGCGTGCTTGTGCGTCGGTGCGCTGTCGCTGCTGTTCGCGTACTTATGCATCGGCTTGCAGGCGAACGCGATCGTTGTCGGGACGGCGATTAATTTCTTGGCAACGGGACTGACGGCGTTCAGTCTGTTCGCGATATTCGGCGTGAAGGGACAATTCCGCGACAGCGCGATGAGCGGACTTCCGAAGTGGAATATCCCTCTCCTGCAGGACATTCCAGTAGTAGGCGATCTGTTATCCGGCCATACGCCGCTTGTCTATCTGGCGTTCATTCTAGTCGCCGTCCTGCAATTCTTCCTGTTCCGCACGGTTATGGGCTTCCGGCTGCTGGCGGTGGGCGAGAATCCGGTCGCGGCCAAGAGCCTCGGGCTGCCGGTCCGCCGCTACCAATACGGCGCGATACTGTTCGCTGGCATTCTGTGCGGACTGGCAGGGGCGCAGCTGTCGCTCGGCCAGGTGACATTGTTCACCGAGAACATGACGGCCGGCCGCGGATTCATCGCCCTCGTGGCGACGATGCTCGGCCAGAGCAACCCGATCGGCGTGATGGGGGCAAGCCTGCTGTTCGGTTTCCTCGATACGCTGAGCACGAGGCTGCAAGGGTTCTCGGTGCCGACGCACTTCACGATGATGTTCCCGTACGCGATGACGATTCTCGTCATGCTGTTCTTCAAGGACAAATCTTACTTACGTCAATCCGGCCGTCTCGACCACAAATAACGACTGGAGGTTCAAGCGATGCACAACAAAGCCGAACGGCTCAAGAAAAGCAAAACGCCTCAAGTCCAGATCGAAGAGCACCTTCGCCATCGTCTGCCGCCCGGCCAGATGCTGACCGATCGCTTCCCGATTCTGCACGAGGGGGAGGTCCCTGTCTACGACTTGGACGCTTGGCGGTTATCGGTCTTCGGAGCGGTGGCGCAGCCGCTCGAGTTCACGATGGACGAGCTGCTGGCGCTGCCGCGGGCAAGCGTCACGTGCGATATTCACTGCGTAACCCGTTGGTCGAAATTCGATACCGTCTGGGAAGGCGTACGATTCCGCGACTTTGCCAAGCTGCTGGGCATTGACGAGCGAGTGAAACACGTTATGCTGCACGCGGATGAAGACTATGAGACGAACGTGCCGCTTGCGGATTTGATGCGTGACGACGTCCTGCTCGCCTTCCGTTATGACGGCAAGCCGCTGACGGACAAGCACGGCTTCCCGCTGCGGATGATCGTGCCGCACTTGTATTTCTGGAAGAGCGCCAAGTGGCTGCGAGGCATCGAATTCATGACCGAGGACCGGCCGGGCTTCTGGGAGCGCAACGGCTTCCATAATACGGCAGATCCGTTCCTCGAGCAGCGGTTCTCCGGCGAGGCGCTGCCGATTCCGGAAGACGAGTGGACGCGAAAGGAGTTCGATTGATATGGCGATACTGCCTATTCTTCAAATTGAGTCGGACGACGTGCCTAAGCTGGCTATCGTCTGCGGCGACCCTTTCCGTGCCGCAGCCATCGCAAGCAAGCTGGATGACGCGGTAGAGCTGGGCCACGCAAGGGAATACCGCACGTTCAAAGGGCGGTATAAGGGCGTGGAGCTCGCCGTCGTCAGTCACGGCGTCGGCTGCCCTGGAGCGGCGGTCTGCTTCGAGGAATTAATCAAAGCCGGCGTGACAACGATCATCCGCGTCGGCACTGCCGGATCGCTATCCGGTTCGTTCGCGGCAGGAAGTCTGATCGTCAGCACCGCGGCCGCGCGCGAAGAAGGACTGACCCGCCAGCTCGTGCCATCTGGATTCCCGGCCGTCGCAGACAGCCAAGTGACGGATGCGCTGTATGAAGCCGCGCTTGCGTCTAACCCGCCTGGGGCGGTGGCCAAAGGAATTACGCTGACGATCGACGCATTCTTCAGCGGCGCCGTAGAATTGCCGCACGAGACGTACAAGCGCGCCGGCGTTATCGCTGTCGAGATGGAAATCTCGGCGCTGTATGTGATCGCGGCACTCAGAGGCATCCGCGCTGGCGCGATCGTGGCGCTCGACGGTGATTCCACCGCGGTGGACGAAGGCTACGATCCGCACCGCAACATTGTCGCCGAGGCCGTGGAAGCCGAGATTCGCGCGGCTTTAGAGGCGATGACCGTGTTGGCGCGGCACGAAGGATAGAAGAAGACATCCGCACGGGATGCGGGTTACAGACGACCGAATTCAAATTCATATTCAAATTCAACCCCCTTGTCATTCCGATGACAAGGGGGTTCTTTAGTGTTAAAAAGTTCACGATCTTAAAGGTAGGTATATACAACTTTAACTTGTTCTGTTATCCTACTAAAGGATTGAACGACTAACATATATAGGAACAGGGGCCGTATTACACATGAGAAAAGGACTACTAACATTAGCGCTAAGCACCGTACTCGCGGCATCGATTTTGCCTTCGGCAGTCGTTGCCGAAACATCGACGACGAGCAACGCGGAGCCGCAGTTGAACTGGATCGAAGGAACCGGGCAAAAAATTGACATGGGCGACAACTTGGCTGAGCTAAAGCTCGGAGCGGGATATGCGTTCTTGAACGGAACGGACACGCAAGCGTACGAAGAAATGTCAGGCGGGGTCGCGACCGGCAATGAGATCGGTTTTGTCGTTCCGACCGACCAGACGCAGGGCTGGGCGATGTATTTCGAATACGAGGCGACGGGTCATATTGCCGATGACGAGAAGGACGACATCGACGCGGCAGAATTGCTGAAGAGCTATAAGAAAGGCACGGAAGCGCGCAATGAGGAGCTTGATCCCGCCTATCATATGTTCGTCGATGGATGGGATGTGGAACCATTCTATGACGAGAACCTTCACCACCTGGCCTGGTCGCTTCTCGCGCATGATGCCCAAGATAATAAGCTCATCAATTATAATGTGAGAATATTAACGCGGGAAGGCGTCATCTCCGCCATACTCGTATCCGACCCGGAACATTTGAGCGCGGACCGTCAAACAGCCGAGAAGGATGTTCTGGCCGCCTTCGGGTTGAAAGATTCGAGCCGTTACGAAGCCTACGATCCGAGCACGGACAAGAAAGCGGAATTCGGTTTGACCGGGTTGATCCTGGGGGGAGCCGGGCTTGTCGTGGCCAAGAAAGTAGGCCTCCTTGCCGCGATCTTGCTTTTCGCCAAGAAAGGTTGGATCATTATCGTAGCCGCTTTCGCCGCCATCTGGCGCTTCATCCGCGGACGTTCGCAGAAGAAAGCAACCGTCGAGGTTACACAATCGAACGACGGTAACTCGACTACGAACTAGTTCAACAAACCAAAAGACAGCATGCTCCAAGAGAAGGTGGAGCTGCTGTCATTTTTTAATTTATGACGTTAACTAATATATTTAACGACTTTAAATATCAACCAACTCATTATCGATCACGATGTCGTCAATATGTTCATTTCGGTGCATGAGCGACAGATTCAAGCCGTCGTAGTCGCGCTCCTTGTCCAATTCGCGCATGAGGATCGCGGCAATCTCGGCGGCGTTCTCAACTTGGATCAGATCGCGGAAATCAATATAGCCGCTTAACCGGCGCTGATGGATGTCGACCGTCGCGGTGCCAATCGGATGGCTGCCGTCTTCTTCCGGATCGTAGATCTCGTAAGTTAGCGCATCGCCGTCGTCGCGGACGAGCACGACCTCGTATAGATCATCCGGCGCTTGCCAGCCGAACGGATTCTCATCCTCATCCTCATCCTCGTCTTCGGAGGTCATCTCCGCCGTTTGGATGACCGTCCCTTTATGCAGGTGGCGCAGCTGGAAGCTGTGAATCTGCTTGTCGTCGAAATCGCGAATGACGAGCTCGGTGATGAACGAGACGGCATCTTCATCCGGCTCGTACTTCCAATTGACGTCGCCGTTGACTTGGCCTTCTTCGATGCCCAAATATATTTTGGCTACCCGGCTGTCATTATCGTCGTACACATGATATTCCGCGGACTCTTCGTCTTCTTCGATGACGACGAGTTCGAAGCTGACATCCTCATCGCTGCTCTGCCACTCATACTCGAATTCTTCGTCTTCATCGCCATCTTCGTATTCATCCGCTTCCTCATCTTCGTCATCGGTCGGAATCTCGTCCGTGAAGGAGGTGTAGCCGTTCTCCAAATCGGTCTCCAGACCGTCTTTGAACGAGACGATGCGGTCGTAGCCGCTGTATGTAATCAGCACGTCGCAGTGTTCGGCCAGCACGGCGTTGCTAAACATTTGCACATATTGCTGGAGGAACGCGATCACTTCTTTTTTGTCGGATTTCGGGAGCACGCCCTCGTCCAATTGGGCAGAGCCGGCAGCCCGGTCGCCTTCCCGATAGACGATCGTGAGCGTACCCACGTACCGGCCGTCGAGCAGAATATCGCTGACTTCTCCGCCAGCAGTTTTTAAATCCGGCCTCAGCATGATTTGACGCATACGCATTGCCTCCTGTACATGGTGTAGCCGGAATGGGCGATTGGCACTTTCCGGTAGAGCAACATGTTCTAGGGTGTTCCATTCCTCTCGATTTATGTATGCGCAGCGCGAAAAAAGGCATCCGGCTGATAGGGCCGGACGCCGATCGCGCAAGATGCGCCGATTACCAAGGATTGCGATTCCGCCAGCCTTGCCACCCGTTGCCGTACACGGATGCGGCTTCGTTCGCGTCATACGCCGTCTGCGAGATTGCCGGCGCGTAATAATAGTTCGCGTCCGGCGTCCTATGCGCCTGCGGATGAGGCTTAACGGGAGCAGGATGGACGTCCGAATGGCAACCGGCAGGCGGACCGATGACAACCGTATCGGTAATGGGAGCGAACGCTTCCTTCACTTTTCTTTCATCGAGGCAGTACGAATGGGCAAACACGCTGGCAGGCGTCAAACGCAGGAGATCCGAGCCCGCGATAAATTCCGGCACAGGCGCGTCGAAGATGGCCAGAATATGCGTGTCGTCGGTGGTCGCGATTTCGTAATGCCACCAGCCTTGCGGCACATTGGCGACTTGACCTGGGGCGAGCGGGATATTGATCAGCTTCTTCGTGAACGGGTTGATCAGCGAGACGATCGCCCCGCCCGAGACGAGGTAGACGAGCTCAGATGCGTTCTGGTGGATATGAGGCTCAACGATGTTGGACTTGCTCAAGTAGATATCGAGCAAAGAGACGTTCCCAAGCGTATTCAGCTGATTGACGGAGAGGGCGTTAATGTAATTCCGGTCATCCTTCTTCGTGGTCTGGTTCTGGCTAAGATCATAAAAGAACTGCACGTTCGGCGAAGTAAAATCCATATACGAATTCATGGTCTTCCGATTCCTGCCTTTCGGTGGGGTGGGGGTGAATATCCCGATGACCGTATCTTATGCACGCGAAGTAGGTATGTGCCCACGATGCCGATTTGAGCAGCTCTTGCAAGTGACACAATGCGCGGGCTAGGCATACAGTGAATGGACGTTTACCTAGACAGGGAGGAACCGCCCCATGGATAATTTCATTCTCAAAACGCCAGGTCTTACGCTCAGCGCCGATTCGACCGAGGTTGTCAATTCGAAGCGCGATTCGAAGAACTATATTACGCAATTGTTCGGTGAGCAATTTCCAGCGATTGAGAACGGCTTTTTCAATGTGCATATGAGTAAAGGCACGATGGTCAATCCGCACTGGCATACGAACTCGACCGAGATGGTGTTCGTCATTTGCGGCGAGGTGATTACGTCGGTCTTCAATCCGTTCACCCAAAAGTTGATGACCTACCGGCTAAAGCCGGGTCAAGTATCGGTCTTCCCCAAAGGCTGGTTTCACTGGATCGTGGCGCTTAGCGACAAAACGCATTTCCTGACGATCTTCGACGTACCGACACCGGATATCGTCTTCGGAGCGGATCTCATGTGCAGCGTGAAGGATGTCGTGCAACGGGCGTTCTGCGTGAACGAGGAAGAGTATGCGAAGGCGATCTCGCCGATCAAGGAAGCGGTGATTTTCGGTCCTCCGAAAGGCTGCGACCTCTTCGAAGGCAAAGAAAAATCGGATTGCAGTGACGCTGGCGCTAAACAGGAATGGAAGCCGCTGCCATACGGGCACCCGCACGATGGTCAGCCGTATTATGGAGGACAACAGCCGTACTACGGGCAACAGCCATACTACGGACAACAGCCGTATCACGAACAACAGTCGGACTACGGACAGCAGCCATACTACGGACAGCAGCCGTATCACGAACAACAGTCGGACTACGGACAACAACCGGATTATGGGCAACCATCATATCATGGACATCAATCGGATTACGGTCAACAGCCGCCGTACCACGTCGGCGGGCATGAAGCCTCGACCTATCCGTATCAACGCAATCTCATGACCGAGACGCTGCAAGCGATTGAGCCATGGGTGCAGAGCAGCATACAAGAAGCGGGCGACGTCTCCGCCGAGCAGTCGTTGCGTGAAGCAGCCGCGGTCGCCAATTTAATCAACAGAGGCTGTGAGCCAAGTGTCGCGCGTCAGATCGTAGAATCGTGGTTCCAGAAATAGCGTCATATACAAGAAGACACTGCCGTCCCCAGTTAGGGAATGCAGTGTCTTCTTGTGCGTCGGCATCCTAGGCGGGTGGGAGACCAGAATTCGCGGAGCGGCGTTCGAATTCTCTCATCGCTTTCTCCAAATTGCTCGCTTGATGCTCTGGCTGCCGTGCGGGAATGCATGATCCGCCGGCGCTTGGCTGGTTTCCGTCTGGAGCCGATTGGCTCAGAGATCGGACCTCGTCATGACGTGCTTGATCCCGATTCGCATTCGTATGTTTTAGAGCTTCAACTTCATGCGCTGCGGCGAAATGATGGGCAAGATCCAATGCCGCTGCATCGTTTGAAGTAAGCGTTTTCGAAATGGCGGATTTTGCCCGAATTTGCATGGCTGCAGCCGCTGCGGTCACGAACAAGAACGCTGCAAGAAACAACCATGGACGAGCGGAATGCAGCTTTGCATCGGTTAACCAACTCGAATCAAGAAGCAGACCGGTCGTTAGGATGACGACAATGAGGAGGGCGGATACGAGAGCTAGCCGAATAGGCTCGTAATAGGCGATCACTGCGATAGCCGCGATGAATAAGAAGTGTAACTCGGCCAATCCACCGCCGTCCATGACGCTGGACGTGCAGGACCCGATCAAGGTCAGGCTGTTTAAGAGCGGCAATGCGGGATGCGCAGCGTCGGCCCGATAGAGCATGCAGGCTGCCGTCCAGATAAGAATCGGAGCGATCATCACGATGAGCTGCATATATACAAGCGGCGCGTGACCTCCGGCTGGTGAAGACGCGCGGCCAAATTGCTGGAAGCTGTGCATCACATGTACGAGACTGCTGATTATTATGCCGGCAAGACCAGACCTGAGCATGAAACGATTTTTGCGGACTAACACGAGGTGTCCTCCTTGACGTTCGATTGCGCTACAAGAGATATCGGAGAGAGAAGGGGACCATTACAGATTGGCAAGTACAATATGGCATGTTTAAATTGTTCCAATTCCAAAAACTCGCATGCAACCTTGATTTTGTCGCAGGAAAATGCCGCCAAATGTCGAATTAAAAATTGCATGAAATCTATATTTCGCGCAATTTCGATTGTGAGCGACTTTTTGCGTGCGCGATGGACAGAAGGTGATGCCGGTGGACGAGACGTTGGAGCTGTACGAGCGGGATTTGAGCCTGTTCTCGAACTATATGAAAGACCGCGGGTACTCGAAAGAAACGCAGCTGGGCTATCTTCGCGATGTGAGGCGATTTCTTGACGAGCTCGACGGGAAGCCATTGGGCGAAGCGGACAAAATCGACGTCATGCAGTATTTGACGCGGATTCGCGAAGCAGGCGCCGGGGCGCGATACCGCAACCGAAGCCAATCGGCGGTAAGGCTGTTGTACAAGGTATTGCGAGAATTCGACCGTGTAACCGCCAATCCGGCCATGGAGATTCCAAAGGCTAAGGTGGCGAAGAACAAGATGCCGTCTTACCTGGACAAAAGCGACCTGGACGAGACGTTGAAGTTCGTCTCCGGCAAGTACAAGCTGCGCGATACGGCGATTCTGGCGCTCATGTCCTACGCGGGGCTGCGCGTCGGTGAAATAGTTCGATTGAATGTGACGGATTTCGACACAAAGTCATCTATTCTTGGTATACTGGGCAAAGGAGAGAAGTGGCGTTACGTACCGCTGCCCGCTGAATTGGCGGAGCTGCTGCGGTTATGCCTTATGCAGCGGATGCAGCCGAAGACCAGACGGGACGAGCAGGCCTTCTTCGTCTCGCAATTCGGCCGCCGAATTAGCAGACGGATGGTGCAGACGATCGCCGAACGCTCGCTGGCCGGATTGTTGGAAGCGTATCCGGAATTGCGCGGGAAGCGGCTGTCGGCGCACAAGCTGCGCCATTCCTTCGCCACGGAGCTGCTTCGGGGCGGCGCGGACTTGCGGACGGTACAGGAGCTTCTTGGACACGAGGATATCTCCACGACGCAGATTTACACCCACATCTCGGTCGAGACGAAGAAATTCGCGATGGAGAAGGTGCGTCCGGCTATCCCGGAGAGCATTACCGCGCTGCGTTAGCAGCCAATAACGCGAATTTTCGCGTCAAATCTGAGACGAAAGATGCAGGACGACGTATAATGACTGGCGGCTTTAGCAACAATTGGCCGGATAACAACTAGGGGGCGAATAACATACCAGCCATTAAGATTGTGACTGATTCCACTACCGATTTGCCTAGAGAGCTGCTTGCTCAGTACGATGTTGAGGTAATTCCACTCTCGATTTACGTAGATGGCGAATCGTTTCTAGATACGGTGACGATCTCGCCGGACGAATTCATCCAGCGCATGATCGCATCCAACGAATTACCGAAGACGTCGCAGCCTGCGGTTGGCGCGTTTCTTGAAGTATATGACCGGCTTGGCGCGAATGGCGACACGATCATTTCGATTCATATGACCGGCGGGATGAGCGGTACGTATGCAACGGCATGCGCTGCGGCGGAGATGTCCGACAGCCGGGTGGAAGTGATCGACTCTCAGATGATCTCGCAAGCGCTTGGCTTCCAAGTGATCGAAGCGGCTCGTCTGGCTCGCGAGGGCGGCACGGTTGAATCGATCGTCGCACGGGTGAAAGAGATTTTCGAACAAACGTCGTTGTTCGTCGTCGTCGAGACGCTGGAGAATTTGATCAAAGGCGGACGGATCGGCAAAGCGGCCGGCATCTTGGGCACGATCCTGAAGATCAAGCCGATCGCGATGCTGCAGCAAGGCGTCTACGCGCCGGTAGCGAAAGTAAGAACCTCCTCGCAGATCGTCAAGACGCTCATGGAACGGTTCGAGCTCGACATTAAAGGCAAAATCGTGCGAGGCATCGGAATTTCCCACGCGGATAACCTCCCGCTGGCCGAACGGCTGCAGCAGGAGATTGCCCGTTTCACGCAGGTGCCGGTACGCATCTGCACGACGACCCCGATCATATCGACGCATACCGGGCCGGGCGCGATCGGATTTTCTTATTATGCGGAATAGGGCATGATTTCATGATCATAACCAGCACGCTTTTCCATTCGGGAGAGCGTGCTATTTTATTGTATTGCGGGCGAGAAAAAGTCCGGTTGAGGTTGTAATCGTAAGCGGATTGTGCTCGTTAATATCGCGGACGAAAGCGGAGAAGCGTTCGCTGTCTTCGGGTGCAAGCGCGGTGATTCCGTTGAGCAGACCATTGCAGGAGAGCAGATAACGAAGGATGGCGTCAGGGTCGGTCACGACCAGCGAATTCGGATACATCCGACGATCAACGTGTTCAAAGTGATCGCGGAGCAGGTCTGCCCCATGATCGAGCGAGAAGCGGGAGTGGATGCCGTAAGCGACTTCGGGGTAGTGCGAATTCGCGTCGAACGCTCGCGCGAGCTCGACCATCTCCCTCATATTCCCGCTGCCGATCGTGGAGGCGACGAGCAGGCCGCCGGGTTTGAGCACTCGTTTAAATTCAGCCAACGCGCGATCCAGGTCGCTAACATGATACAGCATATGATTCCCAATCAAGACATCGAAGGATGCATCGGGGAACGGGATGGAGACGGCGTCGATGATCGTCCAATTGAATCTATCCTCCATGGCAGCGAGCGAAGCTCTAGCGGATTGAAGCATGCCGGGCGAGAAGTCGGAGAGCGTGATCGTCCAGGCTTCGGGAATGCGATGCGCATTCGCTTGCCACAGCATGCCATTGCCTGCGCCAAGTTCAAGAATGTTCGCCTCTCGGAGAGGGGGAATCTGTTCCCACACCCAATGCGGCCATGGCTGCGGATTGGTTCCGAATACGGCGTGCAGATAGACCCGGGCATTGTAATTGCCAGCGTTCTCGTATTGTTTAGACATCGTGATCCTCCTTAAGAATAGGCGTGGATTTCATTTCGCGATTAAGCCGACGGTTAGTCATGCCGTCAACGAATCGGGGCAGAAGTTCTGCAAGCTTGCGTTGATCATCATCCTTCCAATCCTGCATCAGCTCGCGGATGACGGACACGCTTCGATCCAGGAAAGCCAGCAACGCCGATTCGCCGCGTTCGGTCAACCGCAGCAGACTTGCGCGGCCATCCGATTGATCGCTGGCGGCATCCAGCCACCCGTCTTTGATCAAAGCTTGAATGCGGCGGGTGATCGAGGAAGGATTGACGCCCAGTTCACGGGCGAGCGCCAGGGGGCGCGCATTCTCACGCGATTGCACGAACATAAGAATCTCGAAGGTCATCCGGTCCATGTCCGTGCGCGCGTCCTGCGCTTTCTGAAATTCTTTGATCAGCTTTAAAGTGCCGATGGCCACGTCATAAGCGGGATGACGGTCGTTACGCAGGTTTGGATCCAATTTTAGCCCCTCCAACGTTGTATTTGTTTGCGCAAAGCAATTATATGTCTGGAAATCGATTCCTGCAAGCATGGATTTTCATCCTCATATCAAAAATGCGTATATTCACGGCTAACGGGCAGGCTTTAAGTCGACGACGATCCTGCTAAACTAAACGTAATACTTGAACAAAACGAAGGAGCGAAAACAAACATGTCGTATTTATCCGTGAGCACATGGAGCCTTCACCGGCTGCTCGGACCTTTGCGCTGGACATATTGGAACGAGTCCCGTCAAACGCAGGAGACGCACATCGAAGAGCAGCCGCAAGTGATCGAGCTGCTGGATTTGCCGGCTGAAGCAGCCAGACGCGGATACCGCGCGCTCGAAATCTGCCACTTTCATTTTCCGTCCACGGACGCCGATTTTCTGGCACAGCTAAAAATAAGTTTCGAACGTGCCGATATGTTATTCGACACCTTGCTGCTAGACTACGGCGATCTCACCTCGCCGGATGAAGCGCGTAGGGCATCCGATAAGACTTGGATGAAGCGCTGGATCGAGATCGGCGCTGCATGCGGCGCTCGCCGGATTCGGATCATCGCGGGAGAAGCGAACGCCGCGGACGAAGCCGCTTTGCGACAATCGGCTCAAGCGTTGACGGAATTGGCAGAATTCGGGCGACAAGCCGGTATTCACGTGGTAAGCGAGAATTTTAAGGCATTAACAATTCGCGCCGTTAACGGTGTTGCGCTCGTCCAACATGGCGAAGGCAAGCTTGGTTACATTACGGATTTCGGCAATTATTACGGAGATGGCAAGTTCGACGAAATTGCAATGACCGCGCCGCTTAGTCAATCCGTACACGTGAAGTCGCAACAGTCACCGGATGGCTTGCCTGATGAAGCGGAGCTTCGTCTTTGTCTGGATGCCGCTCATGGCAGCGGGTTCGAAGGCGCTTACGTGCTCATTTACGATGGGCCGGGCGATATGTGGCAAGGTTTGGAACGACTTCAACCGCTTGTAGCCCCGTATGTCGAAGGTGAGAACGGCATCGGGAAATAGCGCGTAGCTTCAACAATTTGTGAGAGGCGCGGGCGTTGTACAATTTTCACCCTCATTCTGGTTACACTAGTCCCAAAACAACACGACACTTCATCTCAGGGGGAACCTATGGCGAAAATTTTAGTCGTCGACGACGCCGCTTTCATGCGGCTCATGCTGAAAGACATCTTGACGAAGGGCGGGCATGAAGTTGTCGGGGAAGCCGAGAACGGCCTTGTCGCGATCGAACGGTATAACAATTTGAAGCCGGATCTGGTCACGATGGACATTACGATGCCGGAGATGGAAGGCATTGACGCCGTGAAGGAAATCCGCAAATCCGATCCGACTGCCCGCATCGTCATGTGCTCCGCAATGGGCCAGCAGATGATGGTCGTGCAAGCGATCCAAGCCGGCGCGAAAGACTTCATCGTAAAGCCTTTCCAGCCTGATCGTGTCCTGGATTCGGTCAAGAAAGCATTAGGCTAACCGCATCGCAACTGCTTATCGGTATTGCATGTTTCATCGCAAAAAGGCACCTGGGCCAACGTCCAGGTGCCTTTTCATATTCAATTCCACACGGCCAAGTTATGCGAAGAAAGGTAGGAAGCAATGAGAATAGCCCCTATGGGGGCTATTCTCCGTGTTTACCGGCAGCAAGGCGGGATCGATGATTTGCCTTTATCCGTCCGAAAACGGCGGCAATCGCCTACCCGGGACATAGGCGGACAGCCTGCTAGGTTGGTGCACAAACTTTCTTCGTGATCTCCTCATATCGTGTAGAATCCCAGAAAACGGCAAGGAGGCTTTGACACGTTGGATTCTACTATCACAATCGTATATCCGCCCGCAATCGACTATCGCTTCATGCATCAGCGTCCGCAGCAAATGATGAAGGCGCTGGCCCAGGCCGGCGCGAATGTCGTATTTATTAATCCGGCGGATTTGTATGATCAGGAAGAGCCTGTCTATTATCCCTTCGAGGAATTGCCCAACTTCGTTATCATCCATCGATCCGTCGATTTCAAGCCTTATGTGAAAGGGAAACTGGTGTTCTGGTGCGCTGTTAATCAGGGATGGTTCATTGATTGCTACGAACACGATTTGGCGGTATTCGATTCTTGTGACCTGGCCAAAGGCGAATTCTCGGCTTGGAAGGACGTCGTCCCCGTGATGGAACGCAAGACACAGCTGATCTTCGCGTCGGCAGAGGCGATCTATCGCGAGCATGCAGAACGTGGATTTGAGACGGTGCTGCTGCCGAACGGGGCGGATTTCGAGCATTTTCAGCCTGCGGAACGGCGCTTGGAACGTCCGCTGGATTTGCCTGACACAGAAGGCCGTCCGCTGATCGGCTATTACGGCGCGGTGTCGCCTTGGCTCGATCTCGACTTGATCAATGCGGTCGCTGACCGGTTCGATGTCGTCGTGATTGGCGAAAGCCCGCAATACAAGCGGGACTTCACCCACCCGAACATCACCGTGCTGCCCATCAAGGACTACAGCGAGCTGCCTGGTTATTTAAGCTGGTTCGATGCGGCATTGATTCCGTTCCTGCTCACCGAGATGATCGAAGGCTGCGATCCGGTCAAGTTCTACGAGTACATCTCCGCAGGCAAGCCGGTCATCGCATCGGATATGAAGGAGTTGCGGAAATTCGGCTCGATCGTCTATACGGCGGATGCGGGGAACATTGCCGACGTTACCGCCCGTGCGCTCATGGAGAACAATCCGATGCGTATCCGCAATCGGCAGAAGCACGCGCGTCGTAATTCATGGCTCAGTCGTGCACGCATCGCGCTTGCGCATATTCAGATCAAACTGGATGAAGCGTAATCGCGTCTCGTGTTCACGTTTGTTCAATATTAATACTGCGAGGAGTGAGAAGTCGCATATGGCATTACCGGTAGGGAAGGCACAGTCGGCATTATCCGTCAGCGGGGCACAACGGTACGTCTTGCGCAATAGCGATGGGAAAGCGTTGGTTGGATCTATTTTTGCCCGCGCAAGCTCCGTGAAAGTGAAACGCAGAAGTAAGCGCAAACTCACGTGGCAGCGCGCGATCAGCCGTCTGCGCAGAGAAACCTTCCAAGCAATCGACACGATTAGCGATTCCGTGGAAAGTCTGACGAAGTCCGTCACAGGGTTAACTGCCCAATTCACTCGCACAAACAACGATATGGTCGGACTGAATAGACGGGTAGACGCGCTTGCGCAGGAAGAGGATGCATATGCGACGCGCATAACCGGCGAGATTGCTTCGCTCCAAAGCCGATATCAGGTGCTGGCCCGGGAAGCGGCCGCCCTTTCCGCTCGCACAAGCGACGAGGTTACCCTGTTGAATAGACGGGCAGACGCGCTGTCGCTGGAACAGGACGAATATGCTGAACTCATAACCGGGGACATTGCAACTTTGCAAAATCAGGTCCAGGCGCTCACCCAGGCATTAGCGGCGCTAACGTCAAGAGAGACGACTATCGCCAATATACTGCAGCCTCGAATCAATACAGCCATTGTGGTCGAAACGGATGCAGGCCAGGTAGCGGGCACGCTCATCGAAGTTGGCGTCGATTACATCGCGATTACGGATGCGTCGGGAGCGATCGTGTTGATTCCGATCGCGCAGATCAATTCATTCCAATAAGGAGGAGAATGCGATGAATTTCTTATCGGCGCTCGCCAGATATGTCGGTCGCAGGGTGGAAGTCATTCAGTCGGCGCAATACGTGAGCGGAATCCTGATCGGCGTCGGGGACGGCTTCTTCCAGGTGCAGACGAGCGGGACCGCATATGGCGGAGAGCCTCCGACTACGGTTAGCGCTTCAAGGACGGAGCTCGTGCGCATTCTTTCGTAGCCGCATCATCCCTGTCCGCGCATAAGCTCCGATTCGGCCCAACGCTTCCAGTGCAGATAACGCGCGCTGCCTTGTCGGGAATGGCTCCCGCTTCGTATCCTTCGATGATAAAGCGGTTGTTCCACATATACGCTGCGATTATCGCCCGTCAAGGCGGCCAGCATACCGATATCTTCGAACCACCGGCCGCCGAACGGATCGTCGACTCGCCAACCGCCTCGCTCTCGCAGCGTGGCCAAGTTATAGGCGCGCAGAGCGACCGTCTCGCCGCTTCGGATGAGCTCTTCTGGTTCAAGCTCGCGTGAATCGCGACTGCGTCCCGTGAAGACCAACTCGCCGTTATGGCGCTCTTGCCACCGATAATGGGCGGAGTACATGACTTGCGGGTGCGACGGTTCACGGCTTATGGCGCCCGCCAGCCGTTCCAGACCGTCAGGGGCGAGCCAGTCGTCGGCATCCAGCTCGACGAACCACTGCCCCGATGCTGCGGCCAGACCCGTGTTCAGGGCTGCCGATTTGCCTCGATTGACGGCGTGCGCAAGATACACGATACGCGGATGATCGCGATATTGGGCTAATCGTACAGCCGTATCATCCTGGGAGCCGTCATCGACGAGGATAAGCTCCCATTGGGCATTCGTTTGCGTCAACACGCTGCGAATTGCTCCTTCTACATAATTCGCTTCATTGTACGCGCATATGACCACCGTAAACAGCGGCGGGCTCTGGAGAGGTTCCCGTTCGCTTAGAGAGGCGTAGATGAGAGGCTCGGAAGCGAGATCGGCTGCTTCGGAGCGGCGCCAAAGCGGCGTTTTGAGCGGTGAAGGAGACCAGGACGAGCTATCCCATACCGTCCAGTGCCACGCTTGGGCGCTCAGTTCTGCTTCCACCAGGGGCAGTGCATAGCGCTCCAAGGGGAACACGCGGCGTTCCGGGAATCCGCCGAAGCTTGAACCGCAGAGCGCAGAAGTCCGCCATACGATCGGACCGCGCAACTTGCTAGGCGGCTGATCGTCGCTGTCGGCCGATCGTGGCGGCGGCAGCGCGCCGGCAGCCCGATCCGGCAGCCGATGGATAAGCGCCTCCACGTGCGCGCCGAACTCGGGCGTCAGCCGCTCGCCGGCCAGCAGCGTGACGATCCAGCAGCAAGGGTATTGGCGCAGGGTGTCGTTCATGCTGCGGCCAACATCGCCCTTCAACACATGTACATCGCATCCTTGGAACGACGGAGAAGCTTCGAGCTGCGCTCTCGTCCGTCTGGCTTCCGCAGGACGGTCATCGAAGTCGAGGATAATCACGATCATGTCCGCTGCTCCTCCCGTCGCTCGCCAAGATAGCCGTTCTCACCATTGTATTCCGGTTAGCGAATGCGCGGCACCATTCCGGGTCTTGTTTCAGCCGTCTCCGCTAGGTGTATGTACGCTGTGACGCTTTCCAGCCACGTGCCAGACGTCTAATGTAGACGTGCGACGTACCGAAAAACGCTCCGTCTTTCGAACGTTGTGGAAGCGAAACAATCGAACAGGGGGCAAGGCAATGAGAGAGAAAAAAATTCATTCCGCGCTGCCCGGCAGAACCATGCTCACGCGCGTCGGCATCATACTGCTGGCCGGAATAGTCGTAAGCGGCGCCGCCGGTGTAGGCACGTTCAAAATGATGGTGGCTGCGCAAGATGTCAGTCCGCTAAGCGAACCGCTTCATAATGCGACGGTCATCTTGGATCAGAACGGCAAGGAAGCTAGCCGCATCTCGCTGAACAAGGTCGAACCGGTCGCCTTCGCCGAGCTGCCGGACGCTCTCGTTCAAGCCGTCGTCGCGGTCGAGGACAAGCGGTTCTTCGAGCATGACGGCGCGGACTTGCGCTCCATAAGCCGTGCTCTATATGCGAACCTAAGCGCAGGGGGCAAAGTGGAGGGAGGCAGCACGATCACCCAGCAGCTGGCCAAGAATGTCTTCCTGTCCCATGAGAAGACATGGACCCGCAAGTGGAACGAGCTGCTGCTCGCCCAGAAGATCGAGACGGAGTACGGCAAGGAGCAGATTTTCGAGCTGTACATGAACCATATTTATTTCGGCGAAGGGGCATGGGGGATCAAGCGCGCGGCCAGCGTTTATTTCGGCAAAGACGTCAAGAAGCTAACGCTGGCGGAATCCGCGCTGCTGGCGGGTATCATTAAAGCCCCATCGGCGCTTACGCCGAAGAAGCACCTGGCAGAAGCGAAGGCGCGCCGGAACGTCGTGCTCGATCTGATGAAGGAGCAGGGACGCATCAGCGCCGAGCAATACGCGGCGGCCATCATGGAACCGATCAAGCTGCTGGAGGAGAAGCAAGACCGCACGGAAGCGATCCGATACCCGTATTATGTGGACGAGGTCATACGCGAAGCGACGGAAGTCTACGGGTTGACCGAGGAAGAGGTGCTGCACGGGGGACTTCGCATCTATACCGCGCTCGATCCGGTTATGCAGCAGGCGGTCGAGCAAACCTACGCGAATGACGAGTTGTTCCCCGCCAGCCGGGACGAGCAGCTGATTCAGAGCGCCGCCGTGCTTGTCGATCCGCGGGACGGGGGCATCCGCGCGCTAGTCGGCGGACGAGGCGATGCTACCTTCCGCAGCTTGAACCGGGCGACGCAAATGAAACGCCAACCGGGATCGACGATGAAGCCGATCGCCGTCTATGCGCCTGCGCTGGAGAAGGGGCGGCAGCCGGGAACGATTATCGTCGACGAGCCGGTTGATTTCGACGGCTATTCGCCTAAGAACGCCGACGGCCAATACCATGGCGCCGTAACGCTCTATGACGCCCTCATTCACTCGTACAACGTGCCGGCAGTCAAAACGCTGAATGAGATCGGCATTGAGACCGGAATGGCCTATGCCGAGAAATTCGGTCTTGCCTTAACGGATCGGGATCGAGGGCTTGGCTTAGCGCTTGGCGGGCTTCAGGAAGGCGAATCGCCGCTGGCAATGGCCGAAGCATTCGGGACGCTGGCGAATGGCGGCATCCGCATCCCTTCTTACACGATCGTTCGCATCGAGAACGAAGCAGGAACCGTTCTGGCGAGCCGGGCGGAGACGAAGCCCGTGCAGGCGGTGTCAGCCGAGACGGCGCGCACGATGACGGCGATGCTGGAAGGCGTGGTGCAAGAAGGGACGGGCAAGACGGCGGCGATCGAAAGGCGTCCCGTGGCCGGGAAGACCGGCACGACCCAGATGCCCGGCACGAACGGGGACGGTGCGAAGGATAACTGGTTCGTCGGCTATACGCCGCAGTTGGCGGCAGCTGTATGGCTGGGCTACGACCGCTCGGATGCGGAGCATTATTTGACCACCACGTCGAAAGCCGCGGCGGCCGTATTCCGCGCCATCATGTCCGGGGCGCTTGCGAACGAACCAGTTATGGCCTTCCAGCCGGTCGGCGGCGTGCCGCCGGTGAAGCTGCAGCAGCCGGTACAACGCCAAGACGGGGACGATGATCAAGAAGACCGCAAAGATCGCAAAGATCGGAATGAGCGGGAAGTCCGCGATTGGTTGAAGGAGCTCGACAAGCAGAAGAAGAAGCGCGAACAGGAAATCGAGAAGTTCAGAAAAGAAGTCGACAAGAAGAAGAACGAACGGAAAGAAAAGCATGGACACAAAGGTAAAGGCGAGGACTAGCCCGTAGCGCTATGTTGCTGCTGGTAAGTAACCAAATGACGGATAATCGGGCTTTGTAGCGTTCGTGTACCGGATGCGGCGCTCGTATGACTCCGCTGGGCACCTGGTGCGCTTAGAATTTTGGAGTAACACGCGTTCTATGTTAAGCTGGATGGGTTGTCCAGCCAAAATCCAGGGGTTTCCCCTATAAAGGAGTGTTTCATATGACGGCATTGCAACAGCAAACCGCAATTATTACCGGCGCCGGTAAAGGAATCGGACGGTCCACGGCGATCGCGCTCGCGAAGGAAGGCGTGCATATCGGTCTGATCGCGCGCAGCGAAGCCGACCTGGCTGCGCTCAAGGATGAACTTACGGCATTCGGCGTGAATGCATACTATGCGATAGCCGACGTATCGGTCAAGGAGCAAGCGGACAGCGCGGTCGCCGAGCTGATCGGCAAGCTCGGCCGTCTTGATATTCTGATCAACAACGCGGGGATCGCATCGTTCGGCAAGCTTGTCGACATGGAGCCGGAGCAGTGGGAGCGTATCATTCAAGTCAATCTCATGGGCACGTATTATGTAACGCGTGCCGCGCTGCCGACGATGCTGGAGCAGAACGGCGGCGCCATTATCAACGTGGCCTCCACGGCAGGACTCGGCGGCTTCGCGACAGGCTCGGCGTACTGTGCGTCCAAATTCGCGGTCATGGGGCTGACCGAAGCGCTCATGCAAGAAGTGCGCAAGTCGAACATTCGCGTTACGGCGCTTACCCCGAGCACGGTGAATACGGAGCTCGCCACGAATGCGGGTCTGAAGGTCGGCGACGAAGACCGCATGATGCAGCCGGAAGACGTCGCGGAGCTGATTACGGCGGCATTGAAGCTGCCTGCGCGCGTATTCGTCAAAGCGGCGGGGATCTGGACGACGAATCCACAGTAATGGTTTACGGCATTAACTAAAAAACAGTGCGGCAAAAAAACGTCATGCGCGGAAGCGATTCCGCCATGACGTTTTTTGTCATTCTTATTAATGGCATGAATGGTTTGTTTGACGTTTAACAACATTAATCATCATCAATGCTTCGTTCGATAGACCCGTTCCGGTCGGCCTACGACACCGTAGGAAAGGTCGGCGTACACATCGCCTTGGCCGACAAGATGTTCCAAATAACGGCGGCTCGTGGAACGGCTGGCGCCAATCACTTTCGCGACCTGCTCGGCCGTCATCCCGGCGCCATCGCCAGCGAGCGCTTGCACGACTTTGTCGAGCGTCAGCCGATCGATCCCTTTGGGCGTGAGGGAATGGGGCTCGCCGTTATCGGCGCGGGACGAGCCAAGCGTAAGACGGTCCACGTCGGATTGGCTTAATGCGTCGGAGCGGGTCAGGCGGTCCAGTTCCGCCCGGTAAGCCGTATAGCGGACCAGCGTCTCCTTGAGCCGGTTGAACACGAGCGGCTTCATAATATAGTCGAACGCGCCGCCGCGGATCGCTTCGCGCACCGCTTCGCTTTCTCGGGCTGCCGTAATCATGATGATGTCCGTCTCTCGGTGATGGGCGCGGATATGATGCAGCATCGATAGGCCGCTCGCGCCAGGGAAGTAGATGTCGAGCAGCACGAGCTGCGGATTCAGCACTTCCAGCTGAGCGTTCGCTTGCGGCTCGTCGGTCGCGATGCCGACCACGCGGAAGCCGTCGATTTGCTCTACGAACCTTCGGTTAATCTCCGCGATTTTGACGTCGTCCTCGATAATAAGCACTTCAATTGGCGGATTCGTCATGGCGTTCATGCTCCTTTGGTGCCGCAGCCTTTCGTTTGGGGATCGCAACCGTAAAGTGGGCGCCTCCCATCGGACTGCGGTCGTACGTGATATAGCCGTTCAGCTTGCTCACCGCATGTTCGACCAAGGACAGGCCGATGCCGCGATGCTCGCCTTGCTTGCTGGAGAAGCCTTTGCGGAAGATCGTCTCGCCGAGTTCGTCCGGGATGCCGGCTCCATTGTCCTCGCATTCGATAATCAAGTCCTCGCCCAGATCGGTCAAGAAAAGCGCCACTTCCCCTTCTTGATCGGGATGTCGTTCGAGCGCGGCATCCATCGCGTTGTCGACGAGATTGCCGATAATCGTCACGAGATGACCGCGGTCCACGTGAGCCGGGATGTCGCGGAACGAGCTTTCCCCGTTAAGATGGAAGGCGATGCGCAGCTCGCTGGCGTGGTTATACTTGCCGATGATGAGCCCGCCGATGACGGGATCGGGTACTTCCCGCATGACGAATTGGATCAAATTCTGATGAACATCCGCTTCTTTGCTAATTAATTCGATCGCTTCCTGGTACGATTCCAGCTGGATCAAGCCGGAGATCACATACAGCTTGTTCGAGAATTCATGCGTTTGCGCGCGCAGCGACTCGGCGAATCGCTTCACCTGGGACAGCTCCTCGGCTAACCGGTACAGCTCGGATTTACTGCGGAAACTGGAGACCGCGCCTGTCACGCGCTGATTGAAGTCGCGGATCGGAACGCGGTTGGCAATGACCTCCTGATCGCCGATGATAAGCTCCCGGTCCGATTGCGGGATGCCGCTGCGGACGACCTCCATAAGGGCCGTGTTCGGAATCAGCTCCTCGATTTGACGGCCGACGACGTTCTCGTTATCGGGAATATGAAGCAGCCGGTTCGCATACCGGTTGGCGAGCGTCACGCGGCCTTCGTGGTCGACTGCGATTATGCCTTCGCGGATCGACTCGAGAATCGCTTCTTTCTCCGTATACAGTTCGCCGATCTCCTTCGGTTCCAGTCCGTGAATCGAACGGCGCACGCTGCGGGCGATCAGAACCGAGCCGATGACGCCGATCAGCAAAGCGACGCAGGAGACGGTCAACACCTCGGTCTGATACGTATCCGCGATCGTGTCGATCTCATCCGTCAGGAAGCCGACGGAGACGATGCCGATGACGGTGCCGTCATCGCCGAAGACGGGCGCTTTGCCGCGGAGGGAAGGGCCCATGGAGCCGGTCGCCCGGGAGATGATCGAACGTCCTTCGAGAACAGGCCCATTGTCGCCGCCGACCATTTTGCCGCCGATTCGCGAGGGGATGGGGTGCGCGTAGCGGATGCCTTCCCGGTTGCCGATCACGATATATTGCGCGCCAGTCTTCTTGCGGGCGGATTCGGCAATCGGCTGGATGCGATTCGAAGGAACGGGATCGTCGAACGCGTCCCGGATATCCGGCATGACCGCGATCGTCTCGGCGACGGTCAAGGCGCGCGCGCCGATCTGTTTCTCTAATAAAGTCGTGATTACGACGTAGAAGATGCCGCCCAGACTGACCGTAACGAAGGCGAGCAGGGAGCAGAGGAGCAGGATGAGCTTCGTTTGCAGCCGCATAGCGCCAGCGCCTTTCTGATGGAGTGCTCTCATTGTAACACAAGCTGTAACCGCTATCTTGATGGCCGCCCGTGAACAAAATGAACAAAATGCCCGAAATCGCGTTATTTTCGTTTATGTCCTTAACATTTTCATTTGCGGCGGGGGATGTTATTCTGAAAGCGCTTCAAAGAAAGCGCATTCAAACAAACGAAACGCATCCCAGGGAGGGCTTATACATGAAAAGAATGCTCACGAAGACATGGAAAATCGCACCGGTGCTCGTGCTCGCGGTAAGTCTTGCCGCATGCGGAAGCGCCAAGAACGGCAATAGCGGAGGCGGTGCTGCTTATCCGGAGAAGGCGCTGACGATCGTCGCCCCGTCCGGAGCGGGCGGCGGATGGGATATGACGGCGCGCACGATCACGAAGGTGCTCATGGAGACGAAAGCGACCGACAAACCGATCACGGTCGAGAACAAACCAGGCGGAGGCGGCGCGGTGTTCATGGCCGAATACGCGACCAAGGACACGAAGGACAACTACAAGCTGTTCGTTAACTCGCCGCCGATTCTCATCAACCATCTGAAGAAGGAAGGCAATTCGCCATATGGCTACGGCGATTCGACGCCGCTCGCGCAGCTGACGAAAGATTACGGTGCCATCGCCGTGTCGGCCGACTCCAAATACAACGATCTGAAGACGCTGCTGGATGACTTGAAAGCGAATCCGACGGCATTCACCGTCGCGGGAGGTTCGGCGCCAGGTTCCATGGATCATCTGGTATCGATCCTTCCAGCCTATAAATACGGCATCGATCCGAAGAGCGTGAAGTATGTCTCCTACGACGGAGGCGGCGAAGCGATTACGGCGCTGCTCGGCGGCAACGCGGATGTGCTGGGTACGGACGCCTCTTCCCTGGATCAATATGTGAAGGCCGGCAAAATCAAAGTGCTCGCCGTGGAATCGCCAGAACGTCTTGGCGGCAGTCTGGCGGAAGTGCCAACGCTGAAAGAATTGGGCATTGATGCGGAGTTTCTGATCTGGCGCGGCATCTTCGGTCCGAAGGAAATGAGTGCGGACGCGAAGGCATTCTGGGATGGCGCGCTCAAAACGATGACCGAATCCGAAAAGTGGAAATCGGAGCTTACGGCTAACAACTGGCAGAGCGACTACAAGGATTCGGAAGCGTTCAAGACGTTCCTTGCGGAGCAGGAAGGCCAGCTGAAAGAAATGCTGACAGCGCTTGGCATGCAAAAATAGACAAACAGCCGCACGGGGGAGAGCAACGTACCCGATCGCTCTTCCCCGAGCGTTCATAGAGGAGTGAGAAGATGAACCATTCGTTCGACCGTTACGCCGGCATCGTCTTTTGCGCAATCGGCATCGCATTCATCATTGGCAGTCGCGGCATTACGGCAAGTTCGTATGGCAGCAACGTTGGGGCTAATGTGTTCCCGATGTTCCTTGGAGGATTCCTATCGCTGATGAGCGCTCGGCTCATCTATGAGACGTTCCGCAGACAGAAGCAGGAACGGCGCAAGTCCAACCTTGACTACAAGCGGTTCGGCATTATTTTCGTCTCGGCCGTGTTATATGCATTACTGCTGGAGCCCGTCGGTTTCGTCATCTCAACCTTTGCTTTCCTCATGATTGGTTTCCAAACGATGGAGCGCGGCAAGCTGTTGAAATCCGCGATCATTGCCGGTCTTTTCTCGTACGGCGTCTATTATCTCTATGTCAACGTGCTGGAAGGGTCGCTCCCCGGCTTTCCTGCATGGTTAGGCTTATCCTAGGAGGCGAATGCGAATGAGCACCATCGAATACTTGCTGAACGGCCTCGGGACGGCCATGCAGTGGCACAATCTCGTCTTCGTCTTCCTCGGCGTCTTGATCGGCACGGTCGTCGGCGTACTGCCGGGCATTGGACCGATGAGCGGCGTCGCGCTGCTGATTCCCATTACGGCTTCGCTCACGTCGGGTCTTAGCGCGGAGGAAGCGGCGACCAGCTCGATCATTCTGCTGGCTGGCGTCTACTATGGCGCGATGTACGGTGGATCGACCACCTCGATACTGTTGAATACGCCGGGGGAATCCTCCTCCGTCGTCACGACGCTTGACGGTTATCAGATGGCCAAGCAGGGCCGGGCGGGCGCAGCGCTCGCCATCGCGGCGATCGGTTCATTCGCGGCGGGCTTGATCTCGCTGATCGGTCTGATCTTCCTGGCTCGTCCGCTGTCTGCCGTCGCGATCAAATTCGGTCCCGCCGAATATTTCTCGCTTATGGTTCTTGGTCTGCTCGCCATTAGCGGCTTGGCCGGCAAATCGATGGTCAAGGCGCTCATGATGACCGCCTGCGGCCTGCTGCTCGCGACGATCGGCATCGACAGCGTATCCGGCGTCGAGCGCTTCACCTTCGGTCTGCCCGAGCTCTATCAAGGGCTCGAGTTTCTGACGGTCGCCGTCGGGTTGTTCGCGGTCGGCGAAGTGTTCAAGACGATTCTCGAGCGTGACGGCAACGACGGGGAGATCGCGAAGATCACTCGCATTATGCCGACGAAGCAGGATTTGAAGGACAGCGCAGGTCCGATCGCACGCGGTTCGGTACTTGGTTTCTTCATCGGACTGCTGCCTGGCGCGGGCGCGATTCTCGCTTCGTTCTTCGCTTATGTGATGGAGAAGAAAATTAGCCGCAATCCATCCAAATTCGGCAAAGGCGCAATTGAAGGCGTCGCTGCGCCGGAATCGGCGAACAATGCGGCATCGGGCGGCGCGATGATCCCGCTGCTCAGTTTGGGCATCCCATCTTCGGGCACGACGGCGATTCTGATGGGCGCGTTCATTATGTACAACGTTCAGCCGGGTCCGCTTCTGTTCCAGGACCACCCGCAAATCGCGTGGGGCGTCATCGCCAGTATGTTCGTCGGCAACCTGATGCTGCTGCTGCTTAACATGCCGCTCGTCAAAATTTTCGCGAAAGTCATTGAGACGCCAGCCAAGTATTTAATTCCGTTAATCATCGTGTTCTCGGTATTCGGCGTCTACGCCGTTCAGTATTCCGTCTTCGATCTGCTGCTAATCATGGCATGCGGCATCATCGGGTACGTGCTGCAGAAGAATGATTTTCCGCTGGCTCCGCTCGTGCTTGGTCTTATTCTAGGTCCGATGATGGAGAACAACATGCGCCGAGCGCTGACGATTTCCAACGGCGACTTCATGATTTTCCTGCACAAACCGGTGTCGCTCGCGTTCTTGATCATCGGACTGCTGTGGGTGATGATTCCGCTTATTCTGAAGCTGCGCGGCAAGAAAGTGCTGGTTAACGAAGAAGGCTAGTTAAGCCAAATGCACACAACTCCGTATTACCACAGATCGGATGGAGGCGCTGAATATGGATGGATTAGGTACGAGAGCGATCGTGGACATCAATCAGACGGCGAACCAGTTCCGGTCGAGCATCGTGATGAAAGCCGGCAGCCGCATTATCGACGTGAAGAGCATTCTGGGTCTTAGCTTCTCCCTGCTCGGTCACGACCGTTATGAGCTGGATATTCACGGGCCGGACGAAGAGGAGGCCAGAGTCGCCATGCTGGACGTGTTCCACAAGCACGACTTGGCGGCCGTATTGACCGCGACGAAGAACGAAGCGGGGAACGAGAACGAATAGAAGGGCGGAAAGCAGATGGCGGTGCCAAAAAGCGCGAGCAGCAATATCGTCATTCGGGTGGAAATGGAGAAGGACGCGGCGGCCTTTGGCCGCATTGCGACGGCGATCGGCAATTGGGGCGGCGACATCGTCGCCATCGACGTTAGCGGCGGCGGGAAGGCGGTGACGATTCGGGATTTGACCGTCAATATCGTCGACGCGCACAGCAAAGACATGATCGTACAGGTGCTCGAGTCGCTGCCCGGCGTGCGCGTGCTGCAAGTGTCGGACCAGACCTTCCTTATGCATCTCGGCGGCAAAATCGAGGTGACGCCGAAGATCGTGATCAAAACGCGGGACGACCTGTCCCGCGTCTATACGCCCGGCGTGGCGAACGTCTGCATGGCGATCCGCGAGAATCCCGGCAGCGCCCACAAGCTGACCATCAAGCGCAATACCGTAGCCGTCGTGTCGGACGGCAGCGCCGTGCTCGGACTCGGCAACATCGGACCGCTCGCGGCGATGCCGGTCATGGAAGGGAAGGCGATGCTGTTCAAGCAGCTCGCCGGGGTTGACGCCTTCCCGATCTGCCTGGACACGCAGGACACCGAAGAGATCATCGCGACGATCAAGCGGATCGCGCCGGCTTTCGGCGGCATTAATCTGGAAGACATCTCGTCGCCTCGCTGCTTCGAGATTGAGCAGCGGCTGATCGAGGAGCTGGACATCCCGGTCTTCCACGACGATCAACACGGAACGGCGGTCGTGCTGCTGGCCGGACTCCTCAACGCGGTCAAGATCGTAGGCAAGCGGCTGGAGGATTGCAAAGTAGTGCTGTGCGGTGTTGGCGCGGCGGGGATCGCCTGCACGAAAATTTTGCAGGCAGCAGGCGTCACCCGCATCATTGGCGTCGATCGCGAAGGCGCGATCGTCCGCGGCAGAGAATATGCCCACTCCGCCTGGCGCTGGTATGCCGAGCATACGAATCCGGATATGGAGAGCGGTTCGCTGTCCGACGTGCTGGAAGGGGCGGATATTTTTATCGGCGTGTCCGGTCCAGGCGTGCTGAAGCGGGAGGATCTAAGACGAATGGCGACGGATCCGATTGTCTTCGCAATGGCGAATCCGACGCCGGAGATTACACCCGAGGAAGCGGAAGGGCTCGTACGTGTCATGGCGACAGGTCGATCTGATTATCCGAACCAGATCAACAACGTCCTCTGCTTCCCTGGTTTGTTCCGGGGCGTACTCGATTGCCGCGCTTCTCGCGTGACGGAATCGATGAAGCTGGCCGCCGCGCGTGCCATCGCGTCCGTCGTCGGCGACGATGAATTAAGCGAACATTACATTATTCCCGGCGTATTCAACCCGCATGTGGCTGACCGGGTGAAGGAAGCCGTCATCCAAGCGGCTTATGAATCCGGGGTCGCCAGACGTAGAGAACGGGGATAGGATGAGCGCATTTTCGCGATAGTCGCGAAGATGCGCTTTTGTCCGTTAAGGTTGGAAGAGGAAGACGTGCCAGTCGATTACTAGTCCGCATCCGTTCCATCATCCGCGTCGATTCTGTAGAATAGGTGGAGGGGTACGGCCCTCAACCTACACACATCTAAGCGAGCGCAGGACGGAGTGGAGACGATGAAAGAGCGGTTCTACGCAACGGTGGAATGCGCTGATCGATATGGCAAAGCAAACAGGCAGTTCGAAGTCTATTGCGATTTCGGGAAGATGCCGTCCATCGGCGATTATGTCGAGGCCTTCAGACGTAAAGGCCATGAACTGCATATCACCGATTTCGTGACGATGACCTTCAAGCCGGTCAACCCGAGTCAATCGCCGGTGATCGCATTTCGGGTCATCCGGGCGTTGAAGGACCATGGCTATACGGCAGATCAGCTTCGCATGCGGCCGTAATGAAGATTCGCGCTTTGGAGCGCGGATCTTTTTTTGTTATTTGATCCAAGCGCCGACAAGCGGGTACAATACGGGTAAGAAGCAGAGGATAGGAGGGATGCGCGTGAACCGGATTGCCAGATCGGTCGAATTCGGCTATGAGCCGCCTACTGCCAGCCGGAAGGGGACGTTAATCTATTACGATGCGTTCGAGCATGTCGGCATTGTCGAATTGAATGAGGCAGCGACTTATGCGGAGAAACGGCATTTCGAGAAATTCGTGCTGTATCCGATCCACGAAGAGACGGCGAAGCGAATGGGCGTTACTCCGGTGCGTCCGTATCATAAAAGGCTTGATGATCTGCACGAGTGGAAACGCGATACGCATAACCCGGATATCCTCGTTGAAGGGCTGGATGGCAAAAGGAAAAAATACACGCCGATCGATTCCGCACTGCGGCACATGACCGAAATTTATCCCAAGCCGTTCTTTCTGCTTATGACGTCGGAGATGGCGAACCGATTCGCGTCGTATGCTTCCTTCGACGAGTGGATCACGAAACTTCGCCTTGTGCTGACGGACCAGCCCGATGCGCCGCATCCGAAGCTGCAGCAGGCAAGCAGACGTTGGAACACGCTGCAGGATGAGTCGGAAGCCTGAACGGATACATCAACGGAACCATCGTCAAATAAGCTAGAATGACAAAACCACCGGCGCCGCTGCTGATGAGCAGAGTACCGGTGGTTTTGTCTTGCCTAGAAATCGAGCTTGGCCTAACGTAATTAACGAATCGTTATTGCGGGACTTCGACCGTCCAGCCGAACGGATCGGCAAGCGTTCCGTTCTGAATGCCGGTGAGCGTCTCGTACAGCTTGCTGGACAGTTCGCCCGTCTTGCCGTCATTGATGGTAAGACGCTCGTCCTGCCAGTTCAGTTCGCCGATCGGCGAGATAACGGCTGCTGTACCGGTGCCGAACGCTTCTTCCAATGCGCCGGTGCGACCTGCTTCGTAGATCTCCTCGATCGTGATTGGACGCTCGATAACCGGGATGCCCCAGCTCTGGATCAGCTGAATCATCGAGTCGCGCGTAATGCCTGCCAAAATGCTGCCGCTAAGCGCTGGCGTGTGCACCTCGCCGTTGATCTTGAAGAAGACGTTCATGCTGCCGACTTCTTCGATGTAGCTGCGGTGTACGCCGTCCAGCCATAGAATTTGGGAGTAGCCTTTCTTGGACGCCGCTTCCTGGGCGTTCAAGCCTGCCGCGTAGTTGCCTGCCGTCTTCGCTTCGCCGACGCCGCCTTTGACCGCGCGAACATGTTCGGATTCGACGTAAATCTTAACCGGGTTGATGCCTTCCGCGTAATAAGCGCCGACAGGCGACATGATGATCATGAACTTGTACTGCGTCGACGGCGCTACGCCGAGCGCGGCTTGCGTCGCGATGACGAATGGGCGGATGTACAAGGACGTGCCCGGCGCGTCCGGAATCCAATCCTGGTCGACGCGTACCAGCGCCTTCAATGCTTCAAGCGCGAGCTCGCCGTCAAGATCGGGGATGCTCAGACGCGCGTTCGACAAGTTCAGACGCTGGAAGTTCTTCTGCGGACGGAACAGCTGAATGCGTCCGTCTGCCGTCCGGTAAGCCTTCAAGCCTTCGAAGATCGTTTGACCGTAATGGAACACCTTCGCGGCCGGGTCGAGCGTAATCGGGCCGTAAGGAACGATACGGGCATCATGCCATCCTTTATCGACCGAATAATCGAGGATGAACATGTGATCGGTGTAATGAATCCCGAAGCCCAGTTTGTCCGAAGCGGGCTTCTCTTTCTTGTGCGGGGTTAGCGTGATGTCGATCTTGTAGGCCATGCAGCGTTCTCTCCTTTGGATGTCGTTTCACTATATTGAATGCTACCACTCCTTGGGGTATATTAAAAATATCTATTTGATGTGATTCATATACCCAAAAGGTATGGAAGAAGGAGTGCAACGCGAGTTGGATTTGCGCCAATTGAAATATTTTGTCACTATCGCGCAAGAAGAGCAAATTACCCGGGCCGCCAAGCTGCTCAATATGGAACAGCCGCCGCTCAGCCGCCAGCTCAAGCAGATGGAGGAAGAGCTCGGCGTCACGCTGTTCGACCGCAACGGCAAAAGGCTGAAGCTCACCGATGCCGGGGAGCTGCTGCGGGAGAAGGCGGAGACGCTGCTCCTGCAATTCGAAGAAGCGATGAAAGAAGTGAAGGAGCGGGAGCAGGCCGTGCAAGGGGTCCTGTCGATCGGTTCCGTCGTCTCCTGCATCTCGCTGCTGCCGAAGCGGATCGAATCGTTCCGCCGCCGCTATCCGCATACGACGTTCAAGATCGCCGAGGGCGACCATTTCTATCTGGGCGAACTGCTGGACAAGCGTTCGATCGAGCTCGTCGTCGCGCGGCTGCCTTTTGAAGCGATGACCCGGTCAACCGCGTATCAAGTCTTGCCGCTGCCTTCGGACCCCTTCGTCGTTGTTATTCCTAGCGCATGGGCGCGCTATACGGATAGACGGTCGATCCGGATGGAGGAGCTGGCGGATTTCCCGTTCTTGTCGCTAAAGACGGATAAGACGCATCGTATGCACCAGCAGGTCGTCAGCGCCTGCAAGCGGCACGGATTCGAGCCTGACATCATTTGCGAATGCTCCAGCGTGGCGATTATCATGTCGCTCATCGCGGAAGGGATCGGGGCGACGGTATTCCCCAAGTCGGTCATGTCGTCCTTCCCCTCTACAATCGTCAAGATGCTTGAGATCGAAGATGCGGATTTCCAGTCGGATGTCGGCATATTATGGCTGAAAGACCGCTACTTGTCGAAATCCGCTCAGCTGTTCATCGACAGCTTCCGCGATCACGAGGGCAGCGGCGCGTCCCGCATGAATGCCAGGGAATGAATGCCAGCGCAACCGTCCATACTATACGCCAGGATGACTGGCCGACCGGTCCAATTGTTACCTTGAAAGTGGTGAACAGCGAATATGTTGGAGAAAGCAATAACGGAAGACTGGGATGTCTATCTGCTGGCCGGAATCGGCTCTACGCGGGCGTTCTTCACCGATTGCAAAGCGGAGCTTACCGCAAGGCTCGCCCGGATCGGACTTGCGCCGGCGATCCGGGAGCTGTTCCCATATGGTGACCAGACGCAGAGCATGGTACGCCAAATTTACGATGTCCATGGCGATCTCTCCCGGATCCGCTCGGCGCGTCTTGGCGGAAGATCGGCCGCGCAGCAGGTGAAGGAACGGTCCCTGGGCAAGCCAGTCCTGCTCATCGGCCATAGCGGAGGCGGCGTCGCCGCCTACCAAGCGGCAAGCATACTCGCGGACGAAGGCGCTATTCCGGATTTTCGCGTCGTGCAGCTCGGTTCGCCGAAGGTGCCGATCCGTCAGGAGCACAAGAGCCGCGTTCATTATTTCTTCGCCGTCGACGAGGCGTTGAAGTATCGCGATCCGATTACGCGTATCGGAACGTGGGGCGGATGGAAGCGCAACAAGCTCGGACTGCTCTATTGGGACAGGCGCAAGTACGCGCCAGGCCATATCGCCACGGTGACGCTCCTCGGCGGGCACCCGCATTACTTCCGCAGCAGGGCTCCATATGTGCATCATGAACGGGGCTCGAACTTATCGCTGACGTTGAATGCCATCTTGGGAGCCGGCGGCGCTGCCGAAGAACCGGTTGTAACGTCTTCCGCCTACGATACCGCCATAACCGCGAATGCCATACCGGAGAACTGATGCAACGCGGATGTCGCGATGCGACAACTTTGAAGATCGTCGGTTCTCTCCCCGTGTATGCCGATATCGCCCTGGATGCAAAATAACCCTACCGTTCCAAGAACGGCAGGGTTATTTGGTTTGCGTCACACGAAGAGACGACCGCTCTAAGCGTTGGTCTCGGCCGTCTCCGACTTCTCGCGAACCGGCTTCTCCGGTACGGGTTTGGCCAATTCTTCGTGAAAATACTCCTCAAGCTCCGCTGCCTTGCGAGGGTCGGCGAGCGCGATGCGGTCCTTCAGGTATTTCTCGACGAGCGTCTCCCATTGCAGCGTCTGACGCTGGGCGCGCATGGACCGGATTGCGTTCTTCACCATCCGGCGCTCCTTGGAATTGGAATACGCGTCTTTGAACTGTTGGCTGCGGGTGAAATCCAGACTGCCCGCGATGGCGCGAAGAATCTTCGCGGTCATGATCGCATCGTCGAGCGCCCGGTGCGCGGATCCTTCGGATTCGATCCCAAGTTCCGCGAGCGCGGCTTCGACGCTGACGTCGTTGGTTACATTTTTGACCCGGAGATAGCCCTTCAGCAGGTCGAAATACGTCGCGGCCATCCAGAAGGCATCGTCTTGCTTATGCATGCGCGTATCGTAGATGATGCGCTTCAAATCCTCGCCGCCCCAGGTAATAAGGAGGAAGGATTCGCTCTTGGACAGCCAGGCGATGAAATCGGCGCTTACTTTGCGGAAGCCCGGCGCGATATCGATATCGGCTTGCGGAATGCCGGTCTTCTTCTTGATGAAGTTGTTCAGCTTGGCGAAATACACCGGCTTGATGAGCGAGGTGAACGTATCGATCTGATTCATATCGGCGTCCAGACGCACCGCGCCGATCTCGATGACTTCCATCGGCAGCTCGCTTGCGAATTTTCGGCCGTTAAATTCAATGTCTAACACAATATAGTCCACTAGTGAAGCCTCCTGGGGATGATCAAATACCTTTATATTAACAGATCATGAACGAAAAGTGGGATGTTCTTCGCCTTTTCTGGTTCAAAATACGTTTTCGAAAAGAGGTTAGCCCTATGGGAATCGCCGTCCTCCTGAAAGAGAAGAAGTCGCGCAAGCTGCTGCTGAGCGCGGGACTTAGCTGGCTGTTCGACGCGATGGACGTCGGCATGGTATCGTTCATCGTCGCGGCGCTCGCGGTAGAGTGGCAGCTTACCGCGCATCAAATCGGCCTAATCAGCGCGATCAATTCGATCGGCATGGCCGTCGGCGCCGCATGCGCGGGGATGCTGGCCGACAAATACGGCCGCGCGAACGTGCTTATCCTGACGCTGCTTATCTTCTCCGCGGCCAGCGGTTTGTCGGCGCTTGCGGGCAGCTTCGCCGTTCTGTGCATGCTTCGGTTCATAACCGGCTTCGGGCTGGGGGGCGAGCTGCCGGTCGCCTCGACGCTCGTCTCGGAATCGGTGCCGGCGAAGGACAGGGGCCGCGCGGTCGTGCTGCTCGAGAGCTTCTGGGCAATTGGCTGGATCGCCGCCGCGCTTATCGCGTTTTTCGTCATACCTGATTACGGCTGGCGTGCGGCGTTCGTCATCGGCGCGGTACCGGCGTTGTACGCCATTTACTTGCGCAAGGCGATCGCCGATTCGCCGAAGTTCGAGCGCAGCTTAAGCGCGAAGTTGACCATTCGTCAGCGCGTCGCCGCCGTCTGGTCGTCGGAATACAAGACCGCGACGCTAATGCTGTGGTTATTATGGTTCACGGTCGTCTTCTCTTATTACGGGATGTTTCTATGGCTGCCGACACTGATGCTGAAGAAAGGATTCACGTTGGTGAAGAGCTTCGAGTACGTGCTCATCATTACGCTCGCCCAACTGCCGGGTTACTTCACGGCGGCGTATTTCATCGAACGGTATGGCCGCAAATTCGTACTTGTCATCTACTTGCTCCTGACGGCGGTCAGCGCGATCTGGTTCGCGCTCTCCAACTCGCCCGGCATGATCATAGCGGCAGGCATGAGCTTATCCTTCTTCAACCTTGGCGCGTGGGGCGGCATGTACGCCTATACGCCGGAGCTCTACAAGTCCGAAGTTCGCTCGACCGGCGTCGGATTGGCCGCTTCGTTCGGCCGCGTCGGCGGGGTAATCGGTCCTTATGTGGTCGGCACGCTCATCGACCGTGGCGTCTCCCTCCTGAGCATCTTCCTCCTGTTCTTCGGGGCGATCCTGCTCGGCGCGGCAGCTGTGCTGTTCCTCGGGAAGGAAACCAAAGGGCTGGATCCGGATGCAGCATGACCGATAGGCTGCGCTTCGCGAGCAACTATCGAGCGGACAAGTTGTCTCACTTTATTGGCAAATGATTGCAACCTAGACAAGCCCTTCACCGTCAGGAGACTAAACGCCTGGCGGTTCTTTGCGTTCGCCTTGCATGGCGTGTAAAGTTTAACGTTTCTTTAGCGACCGATCTGTCGTAAAAGAACGTAAATGACAATATATTGTTAGCCGGAACGAAACGCGCAGCGCCGCATAAAATGACGCAGCCGTTTCGTTTGGTGTCGATTAACCGAGAGGAGTGAATGGGCTTTTTGCATCCGAACAAACGAAAATTCATCGTGGTGATGATGGTGATACTCGCGTGCTGCGCGGCGATGTTCCCGGCTGCCGCGCAGGCCGGTTCCGCGCAGGAGGATCTCATCATCGTCAACAAGAAGACGAACAAACTCGCGTATTTCAGCGGCGGCGAGCTCGTGAAGGAGTTTCGCGTCGCAACCGGCAAGACGCCTAGCTTGACGCCAGAGGGCAGCTTCAAGATCGTCAACAAGATCAAGAACCGCCCTTATTATAAGGATAAGATTCCCGGCGGCGATCCTGCCAACCCGCTCGGCGACCGATGGCTTGGGCTGGACGTGAACGGAACGAAGGGGACCACCTACGCGATCCATGGCAACAACAACAAGAAGTCGATTGGCAAATATGTTAGCGCGGGTTGTATCCGCATGTACAACGATGACATCCATTGGCTGTTCGGCGAAATCAAGACCGGCACGACCGCGCTCATAATCTCCTCGAAGCTGTCGTTCGAGGAGCTGGCGATCAAGCAGGGCTATGCGCTCGGCGTACAGCGCTTCGAAGGGACGCTCATCGTGAACGGGGCGGAGGCCCAACTGAAGAAGCCGCTGCTGAACGCGAGCAATCGAATCTACATGCCGATGCGCGAGTGCTTCGAGATTCTCGGCGCGACCGTCGTATGGGATGAAGCGAGCCGGACCGCGACGGCCACGATCGCAGATCGGGTCATCACCTACGTGCCAGGCGCAAGCGAAGCGCACGTCAACGGAGAGGCCGTCGCCATCGATCCTTCAAGGTGGGAGAATGAATCGATCATGCTGCCGCTGCGGGCCATATCCGAGCTACTGGGTTATCAAGCCGAATGGAATTCCAAGAGTCAAGCCATTATCCTATCTTCCTAAAAAATGCGAAAAAGCGTTCCGCTCCAGCTTGGAGGGAACGCTTTTTTTGCATTAGGGCGCACAATCGTACGCCTTACGACGATACGGATCCGGCTGAAATCGCATCCTTCACGTTCGTCCAGATTTGTCTGCTTGTCTCCAAGCGGAGGAGCAGCTCATCGATCCGGGTTGCCAGCTCGAGCGCCTCTTCGCCCGTAAGGTCAGCCAGCGCTCGAAGCTCCGCTTCCGTGACCGGGATAGGGGAAGTCGCGGCGTGCAGCGACTTGTCCAGCTTGGCCACAAGCGAGGCGCGTTCCGGTGCGAGCGGCGCTGCGGCTGGCTCTGCACTGCCGATAGACAGTTCCTGCTGCGACGGGACGTCCGGATTCGATGGCGTTGAAGGCGATGCGGCCGATATGATTCCGCTAACTTGCGGCGATGCTTGCGGGATGACAGGCTTCACCGAAGCATCCTCCTGATCCTGCGCAGCCTTCTGAGCCGCCGCTTCCTGCTGCTTGCGTTGACGTTCTTCTTCCTGAGCCGCTTTCGCCTTCGCCGCCTCCGCGCGATATTTCTTGTTCTGCTCGAAGGTCGCCCATGTCTCGAGCAGCTCGTGCCCGGTCTTGAACAGCAGCTTGTCCTTCGTGGCTGCGGACATCTCCTTGTCCTTGAACAGCTTGGCGATCCGCTTGACGTCGCTGACCGGCAGAGCGTCGCGCGCGACGATGAGCGCGAGCGGATCGCGGTGCTCCATCGGCAGATCTTTCAGCGGGAGAAGCTGATCTTCGGTCAGTACGCCGGCACGGATCTCCGTCCCGCTGACGATCAGCTTTTTGACCGCCTTGCCGAATTTCAGCAGCTCGCATTTGTTCTTGATATAGGTCTCCGTCTTGCCGAGCTTGTTGGCGAGAAACTTGACGGAGCTGTTGAACTTGCCGCCGTTCAATAGCTTGTCGAACGCCTCGGCTTCCTCGATCGGGGAGAAGCCTTCGCGCGTCAAGTTCTCGGCGATCTGCTCCAGGTAGATCTCGGTCTCGTCCGTAACGTCCGTGACGATGCACGGAATCGTCTCTTTGCCGAGCATGACGCTCGCTTTGTACCGGCGGTTGCCGTAAATGATTTTGTAGCGGCCGTCGCCTGTGTTCCGGACTTTAATCGGCGACAGCAGGCCGAGCTCCTCGATGCTGCGCATCAGCTCCTGCAGCGCTTCTTCGCCGAACTGGTAACGCGGCTGATCTTTATCTTCGTCGATAAGCGCTAGGGGAAGGTTCGTAATATCCATGGTGGCGATGACTCCTATCTTGGCAAATAGGCCAGGCTGTACCAGCCGAAGCCGAACATACGTTATTATACGGGAAACCGGTCGGGGAGGGTAGAGGTAGCGAAAAGAACGAAACTTTCGCCGAGGAAAAGGGAGCAACAGCGGTCTAGAGAGGGTGACTATCATGGTACCGCAGACCCAATGTCATTCTTCGTCGAAGATGAATTGTTCTTCCGGACGAGAAGGATTTACGCTTGATTACGGCCAAAAAATACCTCAAAACAATCTTTAACGAATCTTAAACTGTCGAAATAAGGCGCTCCGTCTAACTGCCTCATATTTCCTAAATGACGCGACTTCCGAGGATTTCGAGCGGTTGATCTGCAGATTCTATGGAACGTTTTCAACACATTTACACAGGTCGTATAGCCTACGATTCCCGTTCTGGTAGGCTGATTGGCCGATGTTTCATTTTTCAGCGTTGATCTATAATCGATTTTGTTCGATCCGTGAAGTATTCACCTCGCACTTGGTTAGCCCAACGCTCCCTTCACGAATTACCCGCTTGTACACTTCCGATTTTGATCACTTCACGCTTGGCACCGTCTTTATTGCTAATGATTTATTATCCTCACGCTTGATTTCCTTCTTGCATGACACGCTTGCTTTCCTTCTGCCATACACCTTTCTATTTTTCCTTTCTTTCGTGATACGCGCTTCCCTTATTTTGGCCTGCCTATTTACGATGGATCAGTTGCATGACCAAATCGTCTGGCTTGTCGAGCGTCAGCAGCATCGCTGGCTCAGCTTCAACGCGCCTATCGCCGCTATGCCAATAAAGGAGGGGATGCCCATATCGAGGCTGGGGATAAGCATATAATCCCTGCTTCAATCTGCCGCTAGGAGGGCTGTTATGTCGTTAATCGACGAAGTGGCGCGCATCGCCGGCTTGATCGCGGAACGGTTCCCGGAGGCGGCCGTTCATCAGCTGGAAGATCCGCAGCCGCGCGAAGCGAACGCGTTCGCGATCGGGTTGCGGTCCGAAACGCGCAAGCATGAGGGCAGGAATTATGCACTAATCGAACGCCAGTACACGATCACCTGCTATATGGCATCAGCCAAAGAAGCGCTGCTGGCGATGGAATCGATTAGCCGGCTAATGTTGAACGAAAGCACGCCCGTTCAGGAAGCGAGCGAAGCGACGCTGCCGCTGCGCGTCGACGAATTCTCATACGAAGGACCGTCGTCGGCAAGCGAAGGCGTCGCCTCGGTAACCGGCACCATGCGTCTGCAATCGAGGGAAGCGGGCGCTTCGCCCGCCGTTCAGAAGATGAATCATGTGCACATTCGTACCACGTATCAATAACACCATTTTAACTGGAAAGGTTGGTTTTACACATGGGAGGCAAATGGGATCCGATTTCGCTGCCGGTTCGTCCGGGGCTATACATTAATTTCGTCGAGGCTGCGGCCGCTCAGATCAAAGGAGGCGCGCGAGGCACCGTGGCGCTGCCGTTATTCAAATACGCCGCGCCTGCGGTGGCGGGCAAGTTCTACACGATCGAGAAAGAGAGCGAGGCGGTCGCTTTATTCGGCATCGATAACATTCGGCCCATCCGCTTCATTCTTGATGGCGGCGCGAAGGAAGTGCTCGTCTACACCGTGCCGGCCCCGGCAGCGGAAGGCGACAAAGCGCTCGAAGCGGTCTACATCGCCATGCGGGACGCATTCGAAGCCAGATCGTTCAACGTGTTCGTCTTCCCGGATGTCGTATCGGCGGCCGAGCAGGACGCGACGAAATCATGGTGCAAACGCAACCGCGAAGAAGGTAAACATTTCTTGACCGTCTTCGGCGGCGCCGCAACGGACGATGCCGATCCGGAGAAGGGCAACGCGCGGACGGTAAAGCTGGCCGATGACTACGCGGTCAATCTGATCAGCGGAGTTAACGTGAACGGCACGGAGTATGCCTCGGCTGCATTCGCGCCCTATATTGCAGGCCTGATTGCCGGTACTGGCATTAACAAATCCATCACGTACGCGCCTGTCGGTGCCTCGGACGTGACCAAACGGCTGCGCCACAGCGAAATTCAAAAAGCGCTTCAGACCGGTTCGCTGGTACTCGTACACGACGGCGAGAAGGTGAAAGTCGAACAAGGACTCACCGCTTCCAAGCTGAAAATCCGCGCCATCCGGGCTCGTCAAGCGATCTCCACCGATATCGCCAAGACCGCGGCCGACAGCTACATCGGCAAGCTGGACAACAACGCCGACGGTCAAGCGGCGCTTATCTCGGCCGTGAAAGCTTACCTGGAGCGGCTCGAGCTGAATAACGTACTGACAGACATCGCCGTCGGGCTCGATCCGGATCGCGCTTCCGTTGGCGACAGCGTGTTCCTCTTGATTTCATATCGTGAAATCGACAGCATGGAACGCATTTTCTTGACGGTCCGAGTTTAACAAAAAAGGCGTACCGCGGTGCTCCCGCAGCTGTCGGAATGCCAATGAAACGTACGCGGCTCACATCATTCCCGGCCATGAACCGGGCTACTTATAATCTGGAGGGATCGAATTTATGCTTGACGCATCGCGCGTTATTAACGGTACTTACGGCTATGTCTATCATGACGGCCAATGGCTGACGAATATTAAATCCGCGGAAGCCAGCGTGGAAATCGCCAAGGAAGAAATCAAGCGGGCCGGCTCGCGCTGGACGGCGCACAAGGTGACCGGCCTGACGGGGTCCGGCACGATTACGGGCTATAAAGTCACGAGCGAATTCGTGGAGCGCATCGGCCAGATCGCCGACGACAAAGCAGGCGCGTTCACGACGGAACTGATTTTGAAGCTGGAGGATCCGGAATCGTACGGTGCTTATCGCATTCGTCTAAAAGGCGTCACGTTCGACAAAATCCCGCTCATCAACTTCGAGCTCGGTTCGATCGTCGAGGAGGAGCTTCCGTTCAACTTTACGGGCTATGAGCTGCTTGACAAATTAACAGCCGAGTAGAATATCCGGGTCAACCTACGGCCCGGCGCGTATTTTCAAACCTGATGCCGGGTCTAATTTAATCAAAATTCTGACTTCAGTATACCAAAAATCAAACACCAAACACGGGAAAGAAGGATGAAATCATGATCGATAATCGCCAATTGAGCGTCCTGCAAGCACTGCTGAGCGCAGACAGCAAACCGCAGAAGGACGTTCCGATCAAACGGCTTGGCGTCGATTTCCGCATTCAGGCGCTGGATGGCAAGACCATCAACAAAATTCAAGAGCAATGCACGCATTACATCGGCAAAGGCGCCAAACGCGAGAAGGTGCTTGACGAAGAACAATTCGGCGCCCTCGTCATTCAACGCGCATGCCTCGTGCCGGACTGGTCGGCCAGAGAGCTGACGGAGAAGTACGGTTCCCCGGCGGAAGCGATTCTCGGCTTGCTGCTCGCGGGCGAGATCGCGAAGCTGTCCGGCGAAATTCTTGAAATCAGCGGCTTCGGCGGCGACGACGAGGAAGAGATAAAAAACTAATCAAAGCGGGCGGCGAAGCATTCCTGCTGCACCTCATCTTTCAGCGCCATCATCTAACGCCAGACGAGGTATTCAACAAGGACGAGGGGACCAAAAAATTCATGTACGCCTCGATGATGCTTCAGCTGGAAGAAGAGGAGAAAGCGCGCAAGGCGCAGGAAGCGGCCGCCCGCCGGACGAAGACGCGAGGCTAAGCCTTCGCGGCAAGGAGGTGAGGGTCCATGAGCGCGAATGCGAATCCGGGCGCGGCCGGATCGACCGCACAGTTAACCAAGTATCAGAAGGCGCTGGAGCGGATTAAGAAACTGACCGAGCAAATCGAACAAACGAAAGCGTACAAAAAAATCAACGAAGGCATGAACAAAATCGCCAATTCGTCGGCCGTTCGCAAAATGAACGCAGGCGTTCAGAAGGTAGCGGCCATCCCGCAGGTCAAAAAAATGACGGATAAAATGAACGCGGCCTATGCCAAATACAAGGCGAAGCAAGCCGAGAAGAAAAGTCCGTTCTATCAGCTGATCAAACCGCCGTCGCTGCGTGAGCGGGTGAGCGGCAAGGTCGGCGCCGCCGCGGATACGCTGCGGGAGAAGCACGGCGAAGCCGTGAACGGACTCTTCGGGACGATGGCCGGGTGGGTCGGAACCGGGTACGAGCAATCCGTGGAAGCAGCGAAGAAGGTCAGCGAGGCGTTCGGCACGATCCGGGCGGCGACGAACGCATCGGGCAAAGAAATGACTGCATTGATGGCTTCCTTCAACAAGGTCGGCGCCGTCGTCCCGCAAGACTTGAACGAGGTGGCCGAAGCGCTCGGCACGCTGCGCAAGAAGACGTCCGCCACGGGAGAAGTGTTGGAGGGATTGACGAGGACGACGCTGGACGCGGCGCGATTAACCGGCAGCAAAGGCGCCGATACGGCGTCCGCCGCGGCGGACGCGATGAAAACCTGGGGCTATAACGCGGCGGACGGAATCGACGTGCTTAATAAATTTTACGCGGCCAGCCGGGCTTCGGGCGTCGGGATGAACGATCTCATGGGTAAAATGAACGCGTTCGGCGATCCGCTTCAAAAAATGGGCATCGGCTTCGAGCAATCGATCGCGCTGCTGGCCAAGTGGCAGGATCAGGAGATCGATCCGATCGGCGCCGCGCTCAAGACGATGAAACCGGAGAAGTTCGCCGTCATCGCCAAGCAGATCCGTTCGGCGGGCAGCGCCGCGGCCGCGACGAAGATGGCGGTGCGGGCATTCGGCAAAGCCGCGGGCGGCGATCTGGCGGCCGCGATTCGCGGCGGCACGGTCGAATTCAACGGAAGTCTGGCGGCAATGGGCGCTTCGCAGAACGCGATTGCGACTCAATCCGCGTCGGTGCAAAGCTTCGGCGATACCTGGGCGACGCTCGGCAACCGGATCACGCTCGCGCTCGCGCCGATCGGGAGTCTGTTCCTGCCGATCGGATCGGCGCTGACCTCGATAATCGAGAGCTTCGCCTCGAATGTCGAGATTCTCATTCCGGTTCTTGCGGCGATGGCCGGCACCTTGCTCTATTTTGTAGCGCCCTCGATCTGGGCCACGATGCTGCCGCTGCTGCCGATAATCGGGATCATGGCGCTCGTGGGATTAGCCGCCGGCGCGCTCGCTTACGTCATTAGTAAGAACTGGGATACGATCAAGGAAGCCGCGTTAACCTTCTGGAATTGGCTCAAAGGGCTGTGGGAGGATGTCCAGGCGCTGTACAACAAAATCACCGGCAATAAGAACGTGCAAATTCAGGGCACGGTGACGGCGTCGGCGACGTCGGGCATCGGGAGCGGAACCGCACCCGGTCAGGATCCGAAGGTAAGCGCCAGCGCCTATCATGGGCTGGATTACGTGCCGTATGACGGCATGGTAACCCGGCTTCATAAAGGCGAGCGGGTGCTGACCGCGCAGGAGAACCGGGCATTCGCCGATGGCGCAAACGGCAGCGCTTCGATTTCCATTACGGGCAACACGTTCAACGTGCGCAGCGATTCCGATATCGATGCCATCGCCCGAGCGCTCGCGCGGGAAATTAAAGCGGCGGGAGGCTTGATGGCTTAATGAGCACGCTGCAATTTTGGCTGAAGGCCGGCGAGAAATCGTTCCGTCTGCCGGTAAATCCCGAACAGCTGTCGGTTAAATCGTCGCAAGGCTACGAAGACGTGCAGGTGACGCAGCTCGGGGAGCATACGCTGTTCGGCAATCCGGCGCTCAATGAATATGCGGTCGCTTCGTTCTTTCCGCGCGATTATCATTCCGGATATTGCGAATACGAGGAGCTGCAAGACCCGTGGGAGACGGTCGCCATGATCGACGGCTGGATGCGCGAACGCAAGCCCGTATTGTTCATCGTCACCGGGACGCCGATCAACGCGGAAGTCACGCTGCGCTCCTTTACTTATACGGAGCAGGCAGGCAGCCCGGGCGATCTTTATTACGAGCTAACGATGAAGCAGTATAACCACGTGACCTTTCGTTCCTTCGCGGTCGAGAACGACGAAGGGCAACTCGTTGTTGCCGGGGAGACGCAGCGTCCGGAGCGCCGGTCCATACCCGCTACCTATATCGTCCAGCCCGGCGATACGCTATGGAAAATCTCGCAGCGCACGCTCGGCAACGGCGACCGCTGGCGCGAAATCTATGCCGCGAACCAGCCTGCCATCGGCAAGGACCCCAATCAAATCCGAACCGGACAGAAGCTGGTGATTCCTTCGTGAGCTGGAGCATCGTGTACGAAGGGAAGGAAGACTCGGTTTATTTGGACGACATCGTCAAGTCGGTCCGCTGGTCCGGCGACATCTCGCAGCCGTCCCGCAAGCTCTCGGTCAATCTCGCCAACACATCCAATGGGCGCGACCGGCTGATCGAGATCGAGAAAGGGCGGGGCATGATGCTCCTCCTGGATAAGAAGGAGCTGTTCCGGGGCGTCATTTTCGCCGATTCCATCGACTCGGACGGCCAAATGTCCATTACCGCTTACGATGAGAACATCTACTTGAGCAAAAACAAAGACACCCGCATTTTCCGCAATATGACCGCCTCGGCAATCATCAAGAAGCTGTGCGGCGAATTTTCCATTCCGGCCGGCGACATCGAGGATACCGGCTATGTCCTTCCCAAGCAAATCTTCCGCGACAAAACGCTGTACGACATGATGACGACCGCCTTGAACGAGTCCGCGAAGCAGAACGGACTGCGCTTCTATCTTGCTTCGCGCCAAGGCAAGCTGATGCTGCTCGCCCGCAAGAAGCAAGAGAAGATCTGGATGCTCGAGAACGGCACCAATTTACTCTCGGCCAGCTATTCGCAATCGATCGAGCAGATGCGCACGCAAATTAAGGTGATGGGCGGCGACCCGAAGAAAAAAGCGCAATCCGCGACGGCCAAAGATGCCGAGCTGATTCGCAGGTTTGGCCTGATGCAGCATCTCGAGAAGCCTGAGCAGGAGATGACCAAGTCGCAGCTGGAGCAGCGCGCCAAGCAGCTGCTGAAAGACATGGGCACCATCGAAGACGAGGCAAAGATCGACTGCATCGGCATCGCCGAAGTGACCGCCGGCGTCGTCGTCGCCGTGCAAGAAGGGATGACCGGCATTGAAGGCGCCTATTACGTCGCAACCGACGAGCATACCTTCGAGGGCGGCGTTCATAAGATGTCGCTCACGTTGTCCGCGTCGGACGACTAACGGCCGTCATCCTATATAGGAGAAAGGGGATTTCATAGCCATGATACGAATCGAAGGATCGGGCGCGAGTCAGCTCGTGCAGCTGATCAAGGAACTGGGCCATAACATAGACGTCACCATCGAGCTGGGAACGGTGACCGCCAAGCCGCCCGAGCTGAAAATCAAAATCGACAACATGAACATCGAGCTGGAGAAGGACGATCTCATCGTGGCGCAATCGCTGACGAAGCACACGCGCACCGTCAACCTGAAAAATACCGGCAAAACGAGCATCGATGCTTCGTCGGTAACCAAATTCTTGCCCGATTTCCTCTATGCCGGGCAAGGGTCGTTGACCTTCAAAGGAGCTAAAATCGCGGATTCGGACTTGATCGCGGAGAATACCGAGCTGGAATTCACCGACGAACTGAAGGAAGGCGACCGCGTGATCGTAGCCGGCATCCACGAGGGCCAAACGTATATCGTGCTTGACCGGGCGGTGACGTACTAATGGCGTTATCTCCGCTGAATAACCGCGCGGAGCGGGCGTTGGCGCAGCAGCGCGCGATCGGTCCGTACCGTACGTACGGCTTCGACTTCACGGCCGGGGAGTTCAGCCCCCGCATGATCGACGGCGACGAAGCGATACGTCAATTCGTGCATAAAGCGATCGTGACCGCGCGCTACCGCTATGTCATATATAACGGCGCCTACGGCTGCGAATTGGAAGACCTGCTCGGCCAAGACATTCCGCCCGAGCTTGCGCGAAGCGAAATCAAGCGCGTCGTGCGCGAAGCGCTCATTTATGATGAACGCATCACAGACGTAACGGATTTCGTGATTGAACGCGAGAACGACAAGCTGTATATCGCCTTCCACACGGTGATTGGCGACCAAACGACCAGACAGGAGGTGACGATCCGCAATGTTTGAGCAAGCGACCAAGCAAGCCATACTCCAGCGCATGCTGGATGCCTCGCCCGCCGATCTGGACAAAAGGCAAGGCTCCGTGACGTTCGATCTTCTCTCGCCCGCCGCGATCGAGCTGGCGCAAGCCTATATCGAGCTGGATAACGTGCTGAAGTTCGGGTTCGCAAGTCCCGATCAGCCGTCGCGGTATTTGGACCTGCGCGCCGGAGAGTTCGGCTTGACGCGCAGACCGAGCGTGAAGGCGGAAGGCGAAGTCACGTTCAAAGGCGCGGATGGGACGGTCATTCCGACCGGCACGATCGTGGCGACGGACGAAGAGAGCCCGATTCTATTCGCCACTACGCAGGATGGGACGATTAAGGGCGGATCGGCGACCATCCGCGCGGCCGCGCAAGCCGGCGGCAGACGAGGCAATGTGGCCCAGAGCCGGATCAAGCTCGTGACCGGCGATCTGACCGGCGTTGTCACCGTAAGTAACGAGAAGGCGTTCTTGAACGGCGCCGACATCGAGTCCGATGAATCGCTGCTGCAGCGGTACTTCGACCGGGTGCGCAGACCCGCCACCAGCGGCAACATCTGGCATTACCGGCAATGGGCGCTGGAGGTGCCAGGCGTCGGCGATGTGCGCGTCTTTCCCACCTGGAATGGTAACGGCACCGTCCGGTTAGTGCTGCTCTCCGACGACAAACGCGCCCCGTCGGATACGATCGTGCTGCAGGTAAGAGAAGCCGTCGAAGAGAAGCGCCCGGTCGGCGCGCAGGTGACGGTGGATAAAGCCGTGGAAACACCGCTTAACGTGACCGCTAAGCTTACGCTCGCGAAGGGAACGAGCATTGATACTGTCACTGCCGACTTCACGCAGAAGTTGACGGACTATCTGGAGAATCTCGCGTTTACGGAATCCGTCGTCCGCTATAACCGGATCTTGGGGCTGCTGCTCGGGATCGAAGCCGTTATCGATTTCGACGATCTGACCATCAACAACGTAGCCGACAATATCCAAATTCCCGACGACCATGTCGCGGTATGCGGGAAGGTGAGCTTCGTTGTCACATAACCGCGGACACGTCATGCTGTATGATCTGCCGTCCTACTATGCCGATTCGAGCATCGTACGCAATTTAACCGCACGGGAAGCGGAGGAGCTCGATCGCTATCATGAAGCGGTCAAGGACGTGCTGAACCAGTTTTTCGTCGAGACGGCAACCTGGGGTTTGGCGCAGTGGGAACGCATATGCGGGATTCCCGTCAACGAGGGCAAGCCGATCGATCATCGCCGATCCGTCATCAAATCGAAAATGCGCGGCGCAGGCACCGTCACGCTTGCCGTAATCAAGAACGTCGTCGATTCCTTCCAGAATGGCGAGGTCGACATCCAGGAAAATTTCGGCGGGTACGAGGTGGTCATCACCTTCATCGGCAAACGCGGCGTGCCGCCCAATCTTGAAGACGTCAAGGCAACGCTCCGCGAGATCGTGCCGGCCCACTTGCATTTGAAGTTCCAATTCACGTATTTGCGCTGGGAGGAGCTCGATGCCGCGGATTTGACTTGGGATGAACTCGATGCGCTGGCGATGTCATGGGATGAATTCGAAGTATGGAAACCTCAGCCTTAGCCATAGAAAGAAGGGGATTAATACATGGCAAAACTGCCAAGCGGCCTGCGCACCTTTGATGCGGCGGAGACCGTCCGACGGATCGCGCAGAACGAGAATATTGAAGCAACCGATAAGCTGTTCCATGAAACCAACGGTCACAAGCATTCAGGGGCGCCTGGTGACGGCCCGCAGATCGGAACGACGGGCATCGCCAATAATGCGGTGACTTCCGCGAAGCTGGGGCTCGGCGCCGTTAATACGGCGGCCATCGGCAATGGTGCCGTAACCGCGGAGAAGATTTCGCCCAATCAGCTCGGCCGGCAGCAGCTGCGCTCGGGCGGACTGAGCGGCAACATCGCCAAATACGCGGTCGTCACCGCGAGCGCTGGAACGCTTACCGGCAATCCGACCGCGCCTTATACGCTGCCGAGCGATCCGAACGTGTGGCAAATCCCAAGAGATGCCGCGCTTCCGGCAGAGCTCACGATGAAGTTCGAGACGCGGTATGGCGGCATTGAAGGGATCTCGCTCGGCTCCTCCAGAGGATCGGACCGCAGCCGCATGCCGAAAAACTTCTATATTGATGGAAGCACCGATTCGGCATGGGTTAGACTGTACACCCACAACGGGTCGGAGTATGAGCCGTTTCAGTACTTCGCTTTCGCGGCTCCAGGCGACTGGCAATTCATCAAAGTCGTCGTGACGGAGCATCGCGAAGGAACGAATCCAACCGAATTGTCCTGCATCTCGGTTTATACGCGCAACTACGGCGATGTGAACGTGAACGTGCTGGACGACATTCGTCCATGGGGATTAAATGCGCGACTACACGGGCTTATTATGATGCCGGAGGGCAATATCTCCGACAGCGGAACCGGCACGGTTACGATCGGCAATTCCATTATCGTCATGAATCCCGCTTCCGGTACCTATTTCCGCATTGCCGGCGGCTCCTATTCGCTGCCGACTTGGGGTTATTTGTACGCTGATATTCCGGTTACGGGACACGGCGGGCTGGTTACTCCCCAAATCGGAGCATGGGTGGACGGGAAAGCCAACTATGGACACCGAAACCGGCTTATTATCGCGCAGCGGTCCGGAACCGGCAATATTTTCTTCAACGGCGCTTTGCAGGCGAGGCTGTTCAGCACGCATACCGATGCGGACTCGGTCGACGGCATCGATTTTCGGGTGAACGAAGGCAGACTGGAGTACAACAACAGCGGAGGGGGATGGAAAGGCGTGGGGATCAAAAGCATACAGCGCGGCACGGCGCAGCTTATATACGATGTCAATACGAACCGGTTTAACCAGGAACGCGTTCTATATATCAATGTCGTCGATATGTCGAAGACCTTCGTGAACGTATCTTGCACCGGTTATGGCTGGGCAAATATGAGCGGCGGCGTGATCCTGAATTCGGACGTGACGGTGCAGGCCCAATTGATCAACAACTATCAAATCAAGCTATGGACCAAGCCTAACTTGTTCTATCATGAAGCGAATGTGACCTGGGAGGTTATCGAATATGCCTAATTACTATGCGCAAATCGACGAGAACGGGGAGCTTGTTGGCGTGAGCGCCTTATCCGGCGAGGTGAAGCACGAACACTTGATTCCGATTACGGAAGAGCAGTACGGCAATCCGGCGATTCTCTATACGCGTTATGTCAAGGGTGAATTCACGGGATCCGCGGTACTGTTAAGCGCGGACAAAGACGTCTTCGCGCCGAACGGTCAGGATCTGGTTACGATTCAAGCCAAGCTTACCGATTGGCAGAACAATCCGATTACAGATCCCGCCAGACAAGAAATCGTGCTCGATATCAATGGCGCGCGGCAAACGTTCAAAGCGTCTAAAGGCGAGGCCGTCATTACGATCAGCAGTGACGAGCCCGGCGAATTTCTCGTACGTACGATCAATTTCGATCGCAATGCCGAATTAAAGGTGGTGGCAACGGATGCCCGCTAAAAAAAGCAAATCGTTAAAAGCCTCGATCAGCGGAGAAGAATCCATCGAGCCGTCCACGCTGCGCGCCGCTAGCGAAGAGGGCGGCATAACGCCTCCGATCAAAGTAAATCTGCCCGAGCTCCCCGAAGATGAAAGACCTCAGCCGACCTCGACCGACGAGATTCAGCCAATCCCTCCCGACAGCATCGGCAAAGATAATCCGGGTCCGGCCGCACCGCTCCCCGGCAAACCCGCTCCGGCTCAAGCATCGATGAACCACTTCCACATCCCGGCTAATCCGGAGCGCCTGAAGCTGAAAGAAATGAAGGATCGTCTGCTCGTTCGCCAAGAGAAAGCGCGCCCAACCGTCATTACGAATGAAATCATTTATGACTTGCTGATGGATATACTGGCAAATCAAGAGCTCCTCGCCGGCAAACTCCAGGAGAAGCAAACCGTCACCTTCCAATCGCTCTCGGGAGGCTTGCAGCGTGTCGATCGCTAAAATCCCGCCGCTGGATGGCGTGTTATCCTTGATGCCCACAGTATCGAATCCCAGCGTCAAGCTGCTTCAGCAGCGGCTGATTGAGCTCGGCTATCACGGTGAAAGCGGCAAGCCGCTGGCGGCAGACGGCAAGTTCGGCCCGAACACGCTGCTGGCCGTGAATCGGTTCAAGTTGCGCAATAAGCTTGGCAACGAGGGCTCGGCCGCGGGCAAAATCGGTCCGCAATCGTGGGCGGCTTTATTCTCGGACGGCGCGATACCGGAAGAGGGTTATACGCCTTCGCCGCCCGCGAAGCCCGCTTCCCTCAAACTAATCTACTATAGCCAAGAGGATGCCAGATGGCGGCATATGCTTTATTCGAACTACGGGAATGCCAAGCAGACGATCGGCACGTCCGGCTGCGGTCCGACCTGCTTCGCAATGGCTGTCAGCACGCTCGTTGGCAAGCCGCTACTGCCGCCGGATGCGGCTCGGTATGCGATGGAGCACGGTTTCCGAACGCGGGAGAACGGCACGTCTTGGGACTACTTCGGTCATGCCGCTTCTGCGTTCGGATTAAGCTGTCGGCAGACGGCTTCTCTGGACGAGGTGAAGCAGGCAATCAGCGCCGTTAATACGCCTACGATGGTCATCGCCTCGATGAGGCCGGGGCATTTTACGCAAAGCGGCCATTATATCGTGCTCCACGGGATGGTCGGAGAAGCCTCGGGCGTTCGTTTCCGCATATTCGATCCGAATCAGGACAACAAGCGCTACGGAACCGATGATTGGGTAGAGGAAGGCGTGCCGGACGATGGACGCGTGGAGGCGAAGGAACAATTGTTCCGGAAGGAAGCCGGACAATATTGGATTTTACGGCCGAAATCGTAAACGAAAATCTGCGTCGGCAACTCTGAACGCGCATAAAATCCTTTCCCGTTATTGGCAAAGGATTTTTTTGCGCACGCGGTGAACATTTCGACTCTCTCGCGCGTCTTATCGGCATAACGGGAAGCGGAGGGATTCGATATGGCAAGAACGATTGAATACGGAACGGAGCAGGTTGTCCTGCATTTGTCGGGTCTGCTGAGCATCGGCGCGCTGAAGCGCGAGGTCAGCATTCCTTATCACCAGATTAAACGGATCGCGGTGGAGGATTTCAAAGTATCCTTGATGAAATTCCGCGTCGGCACGTCCATCGCGGATATTCGCCAAGGGCGTTTTCTGATCGAAGACCGCTGGTGCTTTGTCTCCTACGAGAATCACAAGGACGTTGTCGTCATCGAGCTGGAAGGCCACGATTTCGCTAAAGTCGTCTTTCAGATCGACAATCCCGAGGATGTTAAGGCGCGCATTGAAGCGCATCTTGGCTAGCAGAGACGATTCGAATGCCTTCGATACGTGTAATACGTATCAAACAGGAGGTGTTGTCCATGACACAGCAGAAGAACGAACCGAATATCGTGCCTGAGATTGACCCGAAGTCGATTCCGGAAATGCCGGACAACAAGCAGCCGGAGATTATCCAAGAGGAGCACCGCGAGATCGAGCAGCGCGAAATCAAAGAGATCCCCGAGACGGAGCTGCCGGAACTGCCCGAGCTGCCGGAGAATCGATTCAAGAAGAGCTAAGAATAGCGTATAGGGAACAGTCCCCCAGAGAACTCGCCAAACGGCGGGTTTTTTGTCTTTTTTTCAAGCCTATATCCTGGATGCAAGCGTGATGTAACTGTTGCGATCGGGCGAAAAAACATGGATAGTGATGGAAGCAGCATAGGACTCAGTCAGGAAACGAATCGAGATGACGGAGGGACGAAATGCCTTACTTGCGCAATGAAGTCGCTAAGCTGGCGAATATGAATCTGGAGACCATTCGGTATTACGAGCAGATCGGATTGATTCAAGCTCCGGCGCGGTCGGAGGCTGGCTATCGATTATATTCGGACGAGGTGTTCGAGCAGCTGGCGCTTATTCGCCACGCCAAGGAATGCGGATTCACGTTGAACGAAATTCGGAAGGCGAGGCTAAAGGCAGCTTCCGGCGGGATCGGCATGCAAGACTTTATCGCCCTTATCGACCGGAAGGCGTTAGCCCTCGAGAAGGAAATCGAGGCAATCGCCCGAACGCGCGCCAAGTTGAATGAATTGCGAGAAGGATTGCTGGCCGCCGAGAAGTCCTCGGGCATGCAGGGGACGATCGACATGCTTCAGGTGAAGGTTTAACTTGACCCTGTACCTGCCTACAGGCTTTATACTGGGCGGGAGAACACGCAGGGAGGAATGGGAATATGGACGATAATCGTTCGGAACGTCTGCAAGCCGTCAAACATGCCATTGCGCGCAATCAACCGTCAGGCAGCAAGACGCCGCAGCAAGTCAGAGCTCGGCTGCGCGCAGCGGTCGAGACGCTTCCGCGTCTGGAGCAAGTGGTCGTGGAGCCGATCACCATTGGCAAGATGTACGGGGAACGCGTTCGTCATGTGACGATGAAAGAGGCGGAGGGCCCGCCGAATATCCTGCTGTATGTTCATGGCGGAGGGTTCATCGCGGGGGACTGCGCGACATACCGGGATGTAGCTGGACGATTGGCGAAGACGATTGGCGCTGCGGTCGTGACGTTCGAATACCGGCTCGCGCCCGAGCATCGTTATCCGGCGGCGAATGAGGATGCATATTTTGCCTATTCGGATTTGCTCGAACAAGGTTATATGCCTTCCCAAATCGTACTGGGCGGCGATTCAGCCGGGGCGACGCTTGCGCTCATGACGCTTCTTCGGTTAAGAGACGAGGGGCGGCCCATGCCTGCAGGAGCGGTCTTGATATCTCCGCATACGGATCTTATTCATCTGGCTGGCGAATCGTATAGGACGAACGCGGAGTTGGATCCGGCTGGCAGCAAAGCGGCGAATCAAGCTATGCTTGCTGCCTATTGGGGGCGAGAGGACGAACCGCCGGCAGTTATCTTCGACTTGCTTCAGGCGAATTGGGGCGGGATGCCGCCCATGTTCATCCAAGCAGGCAGCTGCGAGCTGCTGCTCAGCGATGCAGTCAGACTGGCCGGTCGATTGCGGGAGTCGGGGACGCGCGCGGAGCTCGATATTATTCCGGAGATGTGGACGGCCTTCAATATGCTTGCCGGCGTACTTCCGGAGGCGAGCGAAGCGTATGACCGCATCGGCGGTTTTGTTCGCCGCGTGTTGGGTGGTCATCCTGCATAGGAGTTATTCTCTCATATTCTATTAGTTTTACTGGCATTTGCAGCGGCTGCGACTCGTTAATCCAACCTGTCCAGCTAATAGCGAATGCCTTTTTTTTGGGTCGGCCAATGTTCGCCCAAATACGCGCCAGCACTGACTTTTCGCCCCCTAAATCTGTCACGCGCTACCAAAAGTCGCATCGAAGGTGAACATATATCCACGGACAAGAGCGTATAGTGAGTCAATGTAATCGTAAGCTGTAACCTAATCTTAATGGAAGAGGTGAAAGTCTTGCGTAAAAAGCGTTTACATTTCTCATTAATGAGCGCGATCAGCATTGTTCTTCTGTTATCTATGGGTATGACCTTCGTAATCTCACATAGTCGGGTTAATTCGAAAGAAGCCGTGGTTGCTTCCGAACCGGTCCGGCCCGTCGCCATGGCAGGACCAGCATCCTATGTCAACGCGGTGCCGGCTACACTCAGCGTCAAGCCCGTTTCGAACGCGCAACCTTCTGCGCAGCTCCGTGCGGAAGCGGGACGTGCCGCAGATTCGTCCAATACCCCGGGGATTGCGGCTGTCGGTATGCCGAAGACGGCGCTTCTGTCCAAGAAGCCTGCCGCCGGGCCTGTTACGTACCGCGTGACCGCCTATTATCTCAACGTGCGGGCGAACGGTTACAGCACCTCGAAGATTATCGGCACCGTGAAGCAGGGCACCGAGCTTCGCATCGAGAAAGTAACGGACAAAGGGTGGCTGCGGCTCGAAGGCGGCGGTTATGTCCATGGCGGATACGCCGAGCCCGTCGGACCGGCTGCGCCTGCGTCGGCGGATGTGTTGAAGCACCCGGCCAAAGTCGCCAAGACGGACGCGATGGTCGTTAAGCCTGCAACCGCCCAGAATGCGGTACTTCGACTGGCGCCTGCCAAGCAGGCCGAACCGAATCAACCGAAGTCGCTGGTAAAGTCGGTCTCCGGACTAACGGAAGCGCATATCGCCGAGATATTCGAAGATACCGCGCTGGAAGGGCATGGCTTGGAAGAGGAAATCCTGGCCATCGAGGCGGAATACGGTATTAACGCATATTTCACCATCGCGGTGATGAAGCTGGAGAGCGGCAACGGAAAAAGTAAAATCGCGAAAAGTAAAAACAATCTATTCGGATTGAACGCCATTGACGGCGATCGATACAATAAAGCGCTGAAATTCGAAACGAAACGCGCCAGCGTCCGCAAATTCGGCCAGCTCATCTCCAAGAGCTATATCGGCAAGGGTTATACGACGATTGAGAAGATCGCGCGCAAATATTGCCCCGCCAACCCGAAGTGGCCGAGTCTGGTGACCAAAATCATGAAAGCTGACTATCGAAAATTATAGAACGCCCGGTCTATGCCTCGCCGGGGTAGTTCCATTCATACATAGAGCACGGCAGCAAGCGCAGCTGTTCATCATGCGCACACGGCAAAGCCGGAATTGGATGATCGACGATCCGATTCCGGCTTTGCCGTTTGTTGCAGCCAATCTTTTCCTTGTACGGGCGGCTTCGAGTCCGTTACAATGAAGGGATGTCTGTCTCCACCTTTATTCTATTTGTTGCAAGGAGTGTTATCCGGTTTGTCGCTTCTTAGAGCCTCATTAACGCAAGTGTCCGCCCGCTACCGTTTCGTCTGTCTGCTGCTCGTCGTCGTCGTGGCGGGATCGAGTCAAGGACTGCTGCTCCCGCTCTTATCGATTCTGCTGGAGCGCCAAGGCATCTCGCCGGACATGAACGGCATGAATTCGACTGCGCTGTATATCGGCGTCTTCGCCACGATGTTCTTCATCGAGAAGCCGGTGGGCAAGTTCGGTTTCAAGCCGGTCATTTTGGTTGGCGTCTTGCTCGTGACTGCCGCCATGCTGCTGTTCCCCCTCAGCGGAGCGCTAGGCGTGTGGTTCATTCTGCGGCTGCTCATCGGCATCGGCGACAGCTCGCTCCATTACGCGAGTCAACTGTGGATCGTCAGCTCCGCGCCGCCCGACCGTAGAGGCCGCTATATTTCGCTGTACGGCATGGCGTATGGCGTCGGTTTCAGCATCGGGCCGCTCGGCATTAACCTGCTGCCGCTCGGCGAGGCGGCGCCGTTCCTGATCGTTGGCTTATTCTTCCTGATCGTCGCCTTCATGCTGCTGCGCATTCCGAATGAATGGCCGGAACGCGCGACAGGCGCCGAGGCCACGCAGAACCGATTCTCGCGCACCTACCGGATCGCTTGGTTCGTGCTCATCCCGAGCTTGCTGTATGGCCTGATGGAAGCTTCGATGAACAGCAGCTTCCCGCTTTACGGCTTGCGCGTCGACCTTACCAAGAGTTGGATCTCGCTGCTCTTGATGTCGTTTGGTATCGGCAGCTTGATTCTTCAGCTGCCGCTTGGCATGCTGAGCGACCGGATCGGACGCAAACCGGTGCTAATGGGCTGCGCGCTGGCAGGCTCGCTGGCGTTTCTCCTAGTCCCGCTCGCGGGGGGCAGCGAATATGCGCTGTTCGCGCTATTCGTCCTCGGCGGCGGACTGGTCGGGTCGTTCTACTCGCTCGGTCTTGCATATGCGGCTGATATTTTGCCCAAGCCGATTCTGCCGACGGCGAATGTCATCGCCTCGATTCACTTCAGCATCGGCAGCATTCTCGGGCCGTCTGTCGGAGGATTCGGCATCCGCTATGTGTCCGACCACAGCATGTTCATTCTGCTGGGCAGCGCATTCCTGCTGTTCGGTCTGCTCGGCTTCCTGTTCCGTCCTAAGAACGAAGCCTCGCATTCGGCGGCATAATCCGGCAAGCTACAGGATCCATACCTGCAAGGCGCCATACATGCCAAAGAACCCGGAACACCTCGCGGTGATCCGGGTTCTTGCTGTTTGCTTTTGGATTCGTCTTAGAAGCCTTTGTATTGCGGCTCTTCGTTCTCCAGCTGCTGTACGCGGCCGGAAACTTGATCGACAATGGATTGCGTCTGCTGGGCGGCTTGCGTGAACAAATCCTTCGCCTCCTGGTTTTGCGTTGCGAGAGCGAACGATTCCAGGCTTGCTTGCGCGCTTTTCAGCGACGCGAGCGTCGTCTTCACTTGGTTAGCTACGGTCATGACGTCCTCCTCCTTTCTGAACTAATCCCTCGACTAACATCCCCGATCTTCACGAAAAAATTCATCCCACTTTCTCATATTCCTGGACAACGGGCGCAGAATATAGGCGTAGCTCGAACGCCCTGTCAGGGACGTATCGTAATTTGGCATTGGAAGGAGGGGACAACCATTCAGGATTGGGTTCATATCTTATTCCGATCGCTCGGCACGATCGTCATGTTATTCGTGCTTACCCGCATCCTTGGCAAGAAGCAAATTTCACAGTTGACGTTCTTCGAATACGTGACGGGCATCACGCTTGGGGAAATCGCCGGTTTTCTGTCCACCGATGTAGAGAGGTCGTATTTGCACGGGGTTATCGCGTTAGCCGTCTGGTTCGCGCTTCCGCTCCTGGTCGAGCTGGTTACGCTGCGAAGCAAGACGCTCCGGGAATGGCTCGAAGGCAAAGGCACAGTGCTGATCAAGGAAGGCAAAGTGCTCGAGGACAATTTGAAGAAGGAACGGTATACGGCGGACGAGCTGCTCGAGCAGCTTCGGGCGAAGAGCGTATTCCGCGTGGCAGATGTTGAATTCGCGACGCTCGAGGCGAGCGGCGAACTGTCCGTTATGCTGAAGAAAGAGAACCAGCCGCTAACGCCCGCGATGCTGGGTATTAAGGTCGCGCCGGAGGAAGAACCGCAGACGGTTATTATGGATGGCAATATCATGGACGAACCATTGGCTGTCATGGGATTGAATCGAGGCTGGCTGCATACGGAGCTGGAGAAGCAGGGTTACCTGCTGGAGAATGTATTCCTGGGACAGGTCGACGCCGCGCATCAGCTGTATCTGGACTTATATGACGACCAGGTTCAAGTGCCGGAGCCGCAGACCAAGGCCGTGCTGATGGCGACGCTCAAGAAGTGCGGCGCGGATCTGGAGCTGTTCGCGCTCAGCGTGGACGACAGCGGAGCTAAGCAGATGTATGGCGGATGTGCCAGCACCATGAACGCGATTATTCAAGACATGACGCCGCTGCTCGAGAGATAGAAAGGAGAGGCGAAGATGAGCTTTGCGTCCAGAAGCAAAATGAAAAAGGTGACACCGGTCCAGCGCGACTACCAGCTGCTGGCGACTTCGCTCGAGCCTTCGCGGCCGGTAGCGCGCAACTGCATGCGTGCTTTCATCGCGGGCGGCGCGATCTGCTTCCTTGGCGAGGCGCTGATGAAGCTGTTCCAGCGCTACTTCGGCTTCACCGAGCAGACGGCGGGCAATCCGACCGTCGCCGTGCTGATTCTGCTCTCCGCGATATTGACCAGTCTTGGCGTCTACGACAAAATCGCCCAGTGGGCGGGAGCGGGCAGCGCCGTACCGGTAACGGGATTCGCCAATTCGCTTTGCTCCGCGGCCATTGAGCACAAGCGGGAAGGACTCGTGCTTGGCACGGGCGGCAACATGTTCAAGCTGGCCGGTTCGGTCATCGTATTCGGCACGGTCGCGGCGTTCGTTGTCGGCATCATCCATTGGATAATCGGATTAAAGGGGTGAACGGCACATGCTGCATGGACATTCGAGCTGGTATTTCGAGAACAAGCCCGTCATAATCTCGGCCTCTTCGGTCGTCGGACCCGACGAATGCGAAGGACCGCTCGCGGAGGAATTCGACATCGGCCACGGGGATCTTATGATCGGGCAGAAAAGCTGGGAGCAGGCCGAGAAGAAGCTGCTGGAGGATGCGGCGACGCATGCGATCGAACGCGTGAATCTAACGAAGGAGCAGATCTCGTTCTACATCGGCGGCGATCTGATGAATCAGACGATCAGCAACGGATTCGCCGCACGGACGCTCGGCATTCCGTACTTGGGCATATTCGGCGCCTGTTCGACGTCGATGGAAGGGTTGGCGATGGCCGCGCATATCGTGAACGCGGGATCGGCCAAATATGTAATGGCCGGAACCTGCAGCCATAATTGCACCAGCGAGAAGCAATTTCGCTATCCGACCGAATACGGATCGCAGAAGCCGCCAACCGCACAGTATACGGTAACGGGTGCCGGCGTCGCGATTCTCGCGCCGCAAGGCGAAGGCCCCGTCGTGACCCGCGCCACGATCGGGCGGGTCGTCGACATGGGGATTACGGATCCGTTTAATATGGGGGCAGCCATGGCTCCAGCAGCCGTCGAGACGATCAGCACCCATTTTCGGGAGTTCGGACTCTCGCCGGATTATTACGATTTGATCGTCACGGGCGATCTCGGTCAAGTCGGCTACGATATCGCGAATGCCTTGTTCGAGAAGCATCGTTTCCCGATCGGGGAGACGACGTACAAAGATTGCGGAATGATGATCTACGATCTGCAGAAGCAGACCTTCGTCAATTCGGGGGGCAGCGGCTGCGCCTGCTCGGCTACGGTGACCTACGGTCATCTGCTGAAGCAGCTGCAGCGCGGCGTGCTGAACCGGATCCTTGTCGTGGCGACAGGCGCCTTGTTCTCCCCCTTGTCCTTCCAGCAAGGCGAGAGCATTCCATGCATCGCCCATGCGGTTGCGATCGAGAACGGGGGCGTCCGGACATGATGGATTTCGTCTGGGCGGTCCTGGTCGGAGGCGCGATCTGCGTCATTGGCCAGCTCATGATGGACGTCGGCAAGCTGACGCCTGCACATACGATGACGATTCTCGTGATAGCCGGCGCGGTACTCGATGGGATTTCGTTCGGCGGGGTCAGCCTCTATGACCGGTTCATCGACTTCGCGGGCGCGGGGGCGACCGTGCCGATTACAAGCTTCGGCAACGCCCTCGTCCATGGCGCGACGAAGGAGCTCCAAGATAACGGATGGATCGGCATTCTGACCGGTATATTCGAACTGACGAGCGCGGGCATTACGGCGGGCATCGTCTTCTCGTTCTTGGCCGCGGTGGTCGCCAGACCGCGTGGTTGACAAGCGGATCGCAACAATAGCATATTCGGGATCACGTCCATACGCTATCCAATATCGAACCGGCTGTCGCTTCACGCGTCAGCCGGTTTTCGTTCGCTGCCGCGTCTGTCGCTGCTTGGGCTGCTTGCACGCTAACGTCCGCGAGTGTCCGTTCCGTCTAAATCTATGCTTGTCTAACATGTTCGGACAGGTTGGCGCATACCTATAGAGTTCAAGCGATTGCTGCACGGAAGGAATTCGGGAGATCCGGAAGGCCAAAGGCCGGGTTCGCGCTTTCCTTTCGCTCATACGATGGAGCATGAAGGGAGTGAGGGCAGTCCATGCCGGTATTGGATACGGGTCTGTTGTTCAATCGGACCGAGCAGCGTACGGTGAAGCTGGTCGTCTCGGTCGCCAATATGGGATTGCAGTCCGCTGCGGTCCGTATCGAACTATATACGGCCGACCTGTCCGCCGGCGGGGACGGCTATGGCGCACTTCGGTTCGCCAGCCGCAAGAACGTTCGGCTTGCCTCGTGCGGACGCGATGGATCGGTGTTCGCCGGCAGCTTCGACACGGCCGAGCTGCCGAATTTCGGCGTGCGGTTAACGGCCGACGGTCCAGGCGCGGGCGAGCTGACCGCCACGGCGGCGGAATTGTCGGTCGGCGGCGATTACTCGCAGCGTCATTTGCTCCAGACGGGGCTTGTCCGCATGGACGACTACCAGCTTGCCTATGTGGCCAATCATGCCGAGCATACGGTCACCGTGCTCCAGACGGCGACTCATACGCGCCTGGCGACGATCACCCTGCCGAAAGGGTGCCGTCCACGCTTCATGGCTGCAGCGCCGGATGGCGGATCCGTCTTCGTGACCTGCCAAGGGGACCGAACGGTCAAGCGGCTTCGCTCGCTCACCTACGACGCCTCCGCCGACATTCGCTTCCCGCATCAAGCGGTGCCTTATGCGATCGCGCTCACGCCAAGCGGAGAACGGCTGTTCGTCTCTACGCTGCTCGAGGACGCGATTCATATCATCGATGCCGAGAGCGGCGCGATTCTTCATTCGGTGCCGCTGCCCGAGTCGTGCGACGCATCGGCGATCGCCATCTCGCCTGACGGCGCCAAGGTGTACGTATGCTTAACCGCCGCATCCAAAATCGTCATTCTGGATGCGGAATCCGGCGAAATGCGGACGATTATCCGGTTATCCGAAGGAAGCCAGCCGTCCTCCGTGGCGTTCACACCTAGCGGCGAACTCGTCTATATTACGGACGTGCACCATAACGGCGTGCTTGCACTCCATACGGATGGACATGGCGTGGCGGCGCGTCTTGATACGGGAGCCGGCAGCAAGCCCCACGCCATCGTGTTGACGCCGGACGGCTCGCTTGCTTATGTCGCGAACCGCGAAGGGGATGAGATCACGGTAATCAACACGGCCCGCCAAGAGGTCCTCACAAGCGTAGAGCTACCCAGCGGCAGCAGCGCCAACGGCATGGCCGTGTCCAGCGACGGATCGAAAGTATACGTCCCGCTGCTCTCGTTCGGTTATGTGGCGGTCATCGACGTTCAGAGTCAGCATCCGGTTGCGATCGTGCCTTCGGGCAGCTTTCCTTCTTCAGTCGTCATTACGAGCTCGCCGCCAGTGTAGAGGGCTGCGGTATACGTACTTCAGTAACAGTAGAGAGATTTAAGAATGTCCAAGACGAACAAAAGCCGCGCAAGCTTAGTCGCTTGGCGGCCTTCTTGTTATTTTGCCGGTCTGCCATTACGTTCGGAGGATGACTATGTCCCTTACTTGGCCAAAGGCAGCCATTCTAGCACGCGTTGAATGTGATGATCCCAGTAGCCCCACTCGTGCTCGCCGGGTCCTTCATCGTAGGTAAGCGGCAGACCGAGCCGAAGCGCTTCATCTCGGAACTTCACGTTGTCCTCGTACAGGAAATCCTCCGTTCCGCAGCACTGGTATAATTGCGGCAGCTTGGCGGATCCTTCTGCGGCGCGCAGTTTGGCCAGATGGAAGAGGTCGTTGCCGCTGCCGTTAAATTCGCTCATGCTGCCGAAGATGCGAGCGGCTTCTTCTTCGTGCTCCTGGATGAAGAAGCGGGCATCCAGCGCGCCCGACAAGCTGGCGGCTGCCGCGAATCGGTCCGGATGCGACAAGGCCAGCTTGAAGGCGCCATAGCCGCCCATCGATAAGCCGGCCACGAAGTTGTCCTCCCGCTTCTCCGAGATCGGGAAGAAGGAGCGGGCTAAGGCTGGCAGCTCTTCGCTGATGAAATCCCAGTAGTCGTATCCTTGCTTCATGTTGGCGTAGAAGGAGCGGCCGACAGCCGGCATGACGACCGCGATGCCAAGCGGAGCGACGTAACGTTCGATGGAGGTGCGGCGCAGCCATATCGTATGATCGTCGGACAAGCCGTGGAGCAGATAGAGCACGGGATGGCGCGTTTCGCCGGAGCTGGCGGACGACATCCCGATTTGCGTCGTCGTGCGCTGCGGCAGGATCACGTTCATTGAGGCGGATACACCTAGCGTTTCGGAATAGAAATCGCATTGCATGAGTGCCATGTAACGATAAGCCTCCTTCGAATGATTGCTGGATTGTAGGGGTAGATGGACGTCCCTAGTTAGACATCCTCATCCATTGTACCACCAGCGGGCAAGCGAAGCAGCTTGGCAAGTTAAAGTCGTCGTCGATTGGCATGCAAATAATTCCCGCGTCCGCATTGACATCGCCGAAGGTCCGAGTATAATCAAATTTAACTTTACACCGTCATTACGCCGTTGAAGAGCATCCAACTCGGAGGCGTTCTCGTCAAGCGCGCGATGCATGACGCATCCGTTAGCCTAAGTGAACCGGGTTTCGCCCGTTATAGCGGACCAAAGCGGATCGGCCAACCGAGATATCGGCAGCCGGTCAAGTTGGGTGGCACCGCGAGCAGACGCTCCTCGTCCCAATTCAGGGATGAAGGAGCGTCTTTATTTTTCTTGCGAAAGGCGGAGAAGAACGATGAACAGACGGCATAATTTCAACCCAGGACCGGCGGCGCTGCCCCTGGAGGTACTCAGGCAAGCGCATGAAGAGGCGGTTGAGTACGGTAATCGGGGGATGTCCCTCATGGAGATGTCCCACCGTTCGCCCGAGGTGGAACGCATCGTCTCCCATACGCGCGAGCTTCTCCTAGAGCTGCTCGGGCTGGACGATCGGTACGAGACGCTATTCATGGCCGGAGGCGCCAGCGCGCAATTCGGGCTGATTCCGATGAATCTCGCCACCGCTGATGCGCCGGGCAGCTACGTGCTAAGCGGCAGCTTCGCCGAGAAGGCGTATCAGGAGGCGATACGCGCCGGGAGCGCTCATGCCGCGGCCACGTCTAAGCAGACGGGCTGGCGCGATATTCCGAAGCGGGAGGAGATCCGTCTTGCGGAGAATGCGGCATATTTGCATATCACGACCAACAACACGATCGAAGGCACGCAGCTGCGCGAGCTGCCGGACGTACCTGAGAACGTGCCGCTGATCGGCGACATGACGAGCGACATCTTGAGCCGTCCGCTTGATTATGCGCGCTTCGGGCTCCTGTATGCTTCGGCTCAGAAGAATCTAGGTCCCGCTGGCGTAACGGCCGTCATCCTTCGGCGAGATCTGCTTGAACGCAGCGCGAAAGCAGATCTGCCGCTCATATTCCGCTACGATACGTTCGCGAAGAACGAATCGCTGTATAACACGCCGCCCGTTCACGCCATCTGGATGATGATGCTCGTGCTGGAATGGACGCGGAAGCAGGGCGGAGCTGCGAAGCTGGGCGAACGGAACGCGCAGAAAGCGAAACGGCTCTATGACGCGATCGACGCAAGCGGCGGGTTCTATGAAGGGATTGCCGCCGCCGAGGTCCGTTCGGATATGAACATCACGTGGAAGCTGCCGAACGAGGAGCTGGAGCGGTTGTTCCTTGAACAGGCGGAACGGAACGGCTTCGAAGGATTGGCCGGACACCGGAGCGTCGGCGGCTTGCGGGCATCGGCTTACAATGCGGTGCCGGAGCAATCGTGCATCGATTTGGCGGCGTTCATGCGCGAGTTTGTGCGAACGCACGGCTAATCGGTACGGCCTTGATAGGCACGGTCTGCCGTACGGTCTGTGGGCTGCTAGCGGCCGAGCCTATCAAGGCGCTTTTCATGAATGAGGCAGCGGTGGTAAAAGATAAACAAAACCGGATGAAGGAGCTGACAACGATGCATGCGACGCTGACCGATCCGCTCCAATCCGAAGCGCGTCCAGAGCGCTTCGGCCTTGCCGGCGAGGCGCTGGACGAACTGCTGAAGGCGTGCAAGACTTGGAAAATCAAAGACGTCGTCGTCGTCAAAGACGGCCAGCTCGCGCTCGATTATCACGAGAGCGGTCAAGACAAGCTCGGCGCAATCTATTCCTGCACGAAAAGCGTGCTCTCGGCGCTCATCGGCATCGCGCTCGCGCGCGGAGAGATCGGCAGTCTGGACGACGCGGCGATTGATTATTTCGACGATATTCGGCTTGCGGATGACGACCCGCGTAAACGCGACATCCGCATCCGGCATCTGCTGACGATGACGCCCGGGTTCGATTGGCCGGAATTCGATAAGCCATACTGGGCGATGAAACGAACGGGCGACTGGGTGCAATATGTCTGGGAGCGTCCAATCGGCCATGTGCCCGGCGAGGTGTTCACGTACAATTCCGGCGGGTCGCACCTGTTATCGGCGATTTTGCGAAGAGCAGCGAGGCAAAGCGTCTACGATTATGCGGATGAGCATTTGTTCCGCAGACTCGGCTTCCGCAAGCCGAGATGGAACGAATCGGCAGGCGTGCATGAAGGCGGCGCCGGACTGCATCTGACGAGCCGGGATATGGCAAGATTCGGGCTGCTCTACTTGAACGGAGGCCGCTGGATGGGCGAGCAGATCGTAACCGAGACTTGGGTGAGCGAATCGTTGAGACAGCACCATAAAGGCTTCAGCCACTACGAACCGCCGATCTTCGGGGCCTACGGCTATCACTGGTGGGTTTCTCCACAGTCGCATAATGGCCATATCGACTGTTATTTTGCCAAAGGGTATGGCGGACAGTACATCTTCCTCGTTCCAGAGATGAAGCTGGTTGCGGCGATGCGCAAGGAACCGACGGACAAGAGCGAGGCGATCTATGCGAAAAAAGTGCTGTTCGAGCATTTGCTGCCCGTGATGGAGTAGTTAACCAATGAGGGAGCAGACGCTGGATGCATGCTTGCCCGTCGGCAACTCATTGGGAATCTGGCGACGGATCAGTCTCGCTGAACACAATCCGGTTGCCGAACGGGTCGGTGACAGAGACGTCCAAGCTTCCCCATGGCGTCGTCTCCAACCCCGGCTTGGCATAGCGGTAATCGGACGCGTGCAGTTGTTGGTGAAATGCGCGAATGCCGCTCATCTGCAAGATGATCGCCGACCCTGGCGTGGCGTCGCCGTGATGCTCGGACAGGTGCAGGGCCAGTCCGTCCCGCGATACCTGCATATACAGCGGGAAGTTCTCGCCGAAGCGATGCTCCCAATCCTTCTGAAAGCCCAAATATTCGCAGTAAAATTCAATCGCCTTCGGAATATCGAAGATGCGAAAGATGGGCACGATTGCGTTCAATTTGGTTGCGGCGATTGCTTCTGACACGTGAACCAGCCTCCATATCTATTGGTAATCTATGCAAGATTATCGTGTCATTCCGGTCCTGGACTGTCAAGTTGCGGAAGGCGCATCCCTGCAGCTGTGGTACGCCAAAATAGTGGATTGTTCAAGTTGACGCCTGCCTTTTCCCTGTTATATGGTGGTAGGAAATAAGCTACCATGGACATAAGGGAGAAAGATTCAGTTGATGACATTCAGCGAACAACATGACCCGCTTAGCGCGGTTGCGATCATGGATGAACTATTGGAGCTTGGCGTATGCGAAGGCGATACGTTAATCGTGCACTCGTCGATCAAAGCGTTCAATCGGTTCCTGATCGGCGGGGCGCCTGCCCTCATTCTCGGCATTGAAGCGGCGGTGGGAGAAGAAGGGACGATCGTCATGCCCGCTCACAGCGGCGATCTCTCCGACCCGGCTAAGTGGGAGAATCCGCCTGTTCCGCAGGCGTGGTGGTCAGACATCCGCGAGAATATGCCTGCCTTCGATCGATGTCTGACGCCTACATACGGAATTGGCACGGTTGCCGAGACGTTCCGCAAGCAGACAGGTACACTTCGAAGCGGACATCCGCAAGTATCGTTCTGCGCGCGCGGTCCCAAAGCCGAATGGTTGACATCCGGGCATGCATACGATGATGGACTTGGAGAACAATCTCCGCTAGCGAAGCTGTATGAGGACGACGCGCGCGTTCTGCTGCTCGGAGCCGGCCACTCGAGCAATACGTCGCTGCATCTGGCGGAATATCGCGCCCGTTATGGCAGCAAGGCGTTCGTCTCAAGCAGCGCCCCCGTCTTCGTGGACGGCAACCGGCAGTGGCGGACGTTCCACGATATCGCGCTGACCACCGAAGATTTCGAGGTGATTGGAGATGCTTTCGAGAAGGAGAGCGGGCTTACGTCATGTCGTAACATCGGAGATGCCGAAGTCAAGCTAATGCCAGTCCGCGCGCTCGTGGATTTCGCGGTGGAATGGATGGAGAAATACCGCTAGATAGGGAAGAAGCCTCCTGTCCATATCGTTGGATCAGGAGGCTTTTGTGCGAAGAGATAGCGGCATGGGAGGGGAAGTCAGCCGCGCCAGAGCAGGCGAGTTCGTAGGACGAATACGGGGAGCGACCGGTCATCGGTGCGCAGTAGTGGATGGGGGAAGGTTCGATTGATGAATCGGGGACTGATATTTTAGTTTACATAATTATGTTTATGGAATCTAGGTGACGAAGTGTCCGTGAGTCATGCTTCGTATGGCGATTTCCATTTGCCCATTTGTTTGCGCAGCAGTACGATTTGGCCGGAATGAAAGGCGTCGTGCATCACCCAAAGGCTCAATTCGTTGCCCAAAGTCGTTTCTCCTAATGATTCGTCGAGCTTCTCGGCCGTCGCTTCCGCGAGCGCTGCGCGAATCTGCTCGAATATTCCGATCGCTCTCGCACATTCCGCCTCCCAGCCGGCCTGACCGGACTCATCCGTGTCGGCATGGAAAGTCGCGGTATTCGTTTCTCTCTTAAGACGTTCCGGGATCGGCAATCCGCGAAGACGGTATAGCATCCGCTCATTATAGAACAGGCAATGCTTCACGATTTGACGAATCGAATTGACGGACTCGACCGGCTTCCATTCGGCTTCTTGTTCGTTCAACCCCTCGATCGCGGTCTTGAACGGAACGTTCCAAGCTAGTTTCTCCCATGCGTGTTCGAATTGGACTATCAGTTGATTCGCATGTATCGCGCTCACGAGAACCCTCCAATTACTCAAAATGTGTAACTAGTGTTCTGAACTTTAAAGCGTTACAATGGGATTATAACCGAAAGAAGGATGAAATGTAACTACCTAATCCGAAATTTAATCGTTACTTAAGGAGAATATCCCGATGTTATGGATCGAACTATTGAACAGCGAGTGGCGGGATTGGAAAGGTGACGGCCATCTTACCGATAAATTAATGGACTTGGAGTGGCGGCAGAAGTTCGCGGCTCAACTAGGGTGGGGGGAGCTTCCTTATCCGTCCGAAGATCAGGTGGAGAAGCTGGTGCACTTAAGATCGGAGCTTCATAATTGGGCGCGCCACCTGCAGCAGAATAGCGGGTTGACGCTTGATGCGATTGAGCGGTTGAATGGGTGGATGGCAGCAGGGGGTTACCGCAAGCGCCTGATGAAGCGGGAAGAGCGCCTCGTGCTTACCGAAGAGACGCTCTTGAAGAATTGGGATACGCTAACGGCGGCGTTCGCAGATAGTTTCGCCCAATTCACTGCTGAAGGGGAACCGTCCCGGATCAAATTTTGCGATAATCCGAACTGCTTATGGGTGTTCTTGGATGAAACACGCAATCGGACGAAACGATACTGCGACGACAAACTGTGCGGGAACCTGATGAAGGTCCGGCGTTTCCGGGCCAAAATCAAGACGGGTGCAAAGCCAGACGAACAGTGAGGTTCGCCTTGCCTCGAATTTACGTTATTGGTACCGTCGTATCGGCTTCAGCCAGAGCCATGCAGCGCTGGCAACCGCGATTAATCCCACGCCGCTAAACAGCAGCACGTTCGACGCTCCGAAGCCGTCCGCCATGGCCGCCATAATCGTAAGGCCCAGCGGGGGCGCGACGCTCGTAAGCGAGCCTAATATACCGAACATGCGTCCTTGCAGCTCGGATGGCACCTCGACGCGCATGATCACATTCACGAGAAGCGTGCAGAACGAGAAGAACGTCCCGACGACGAGAATGAGCGGAATCGCGGCGGCAGCCTGCGGCATCATCGCGATCGCGATATAGAGCGGTCCCATCGCCAGCATGCTTCCGAGTATGAGATGGCCGCGACGTCGAGGACTTTTGGACAACCCCATTATCGTAACCGCCCCGATTGCATAGCCGAGCGGGATAGCCGCTTCGATCAGACCAAAATGAATGGGGCTGGCCTGCCAGACTTTAACCGCCATTACCTGAATGAGCATCAGATTCGCGACAAAGAACAAGATGACGAACGTCGTCAGGAACGTGACGCCTCTGGCGAATGGATCGGCCCATACTCGCTTAATCCCTTCCAGCCAATCTTGGCGAAAACTGTTCTGCTCGGTCTGCGCGCGTTCCGCTTGCGGGAATGTGCCCGCTGCGAATACGAGCAGAGCGGATAAGCCGAACAGAATGGCGTCCGTCACGATGGCAATAACGCCGCCGAACTGGGCGACGATGTAGCCGCCGATCGCAAGTCCCGATATCCGGGCTGCGTTATCGGCGATGTTCATCAAGCCGGCTGCCTGCTGTACGCGATCCCGGCCGACCAAATCCGTGATGCTCGCTTGCGAAGAAGGCGATTGCAATAAACCTGCGACGGCGGATAATGCGGATAGCGCCACGATCCACATGAACGGCTGATCCAAGTGAGCCATAACCAGCGCGATTCCGCTCACGATCAAGAACCGGGAGGAATCGCAGATCATCATTAAGAGTCTGCGGTTCAACCGATCGGCGATCGTGCCGGCGAAGGAACCGAGCAGCAGACTAGCTATCATATGAGTAACGGTAATAAGCGACATCTTAGCCGCGCTGCCCGTAGTTTGGAGCACCCATAGATTGAGGGCGATGCTGTGAAAGCAATTGCCGAACACCGACAACGTAGATCCGGTGAATAGCAGCATGAACTTGCGATTACGGTGCAAAGGCACGGATCGGACTAGCGAGCCCGCCGCGTCTTCCGCCTCTGGCGAAGTAGGGACGAACATGGGAGGACAACTCCTTACTTAATCGTTTAAGTTATGTGAAGAAAAGGCAAACGCGCTATACTGTAGCCGATTCGTTTGCCGAGATCCAGATCATTTTTGGTGAGTCGTTTGGAATTTGGAGCTTCAGATGCTGCATCATAAGCGTGCATGCGGTTTGCGCTTTTATCGGCTGAACAGCAACCGTTGCAACAGCAGGAGGCAGGAGACTTTCCATCCCGTTCAAGCAAACCACGGCTAGCTGCTCGTGTGCGATGTACCGCGCGGCGATGACGCCGAGCAATTCACCAATCACGACAACGACGCGACGTTCCTTAGCTTGCTGCATCAGGAAAACTTCGACTGCTGCTATGTCCGTGTCCATAACCAGGAGCGAATGGACGGGATCACTTCCCGCCAGACGGAGGAGACTGTCTTGAATGAGTTTATTTACGCCGTCGTTATGGAACCGTTCGGCTAGAATCGCGACAGACAACTCACTTGTATTGTTGGTTATGCGGTTGCGGTCTTGAAGCCTGGCTAGTACCCGTCGAACGAGCTCGCCATAGTCCGGAACGATTTTATGAAACAGATTATCATCGATAATACTGTCGATCACGACAAGCGGAACGCCCATCGGGAATCGTTCGGAGATCGCGTAGAATGCCGTCTCCTTCACGTCCAGTAGGAAGACGCCATCCAATTTGCGTTCGAGCACGATGTCCAGCAGCGGATCATTCGCGTCGAGCGACGCCACGATGACATGATAGCCTTGCGCAGTGAGCAGGTTCTCGAGCTCCGCGATGAACTGTTGACGCGGCACGTTGCGCCAATAAGCTTCGTCCGGCAGCCGGTTGACCAAAATGCCGATCATTTTCGTCTGACCTTTCACGAGCGACTTGGCCATCAGGTTCGGCACGTAATTCAACCGCTTGGCCGTCTCGCGCACGAGGCATTTGGTTTCATCGGGGATTTTCTGATTCTGCACGTCATTTAGAATATAGCTGACGGTTGCGACGGAGACGCCGGCTTCGCGGGCAATGTCTTTCATCGTCGTTTTTTTCATGGGAACACCTCCAATCGCTTCACTTAATCGTTTAAGTTAACGATAGCACGGAAGGAGGGCGATGTCTAGTGGCTGTTGGGGCACGATTAAGGGACTGAGGGTTGACAGCAGATCGTAAGTGCGGGATTTCAAAAAAATTCTCGAATCAGCAATGAAGATTGTATTGTATTTTAGTTTACATAACTATTATTATGGAATCTAAGTTGCGCAGAGAGTCCGGTCGAGTTTTAACTCGATCCCATTCTGGTGTATCATAAGAGAATACGAAATGAGAAGGAGGATCCTTGGCTATGCAAGAACAACAATCACCATCGCCGCGCGAAGAGCTGGCGGTCTTCGCCGGAGGATGCTTCTGGTGCATGGTAACGCCGTTCGAGGAGATGCCCGGCGTCATCCGCGTTACGTCCGGTTACATCGGCGGGCATATCGAACATCCAACCTATGAACAGGTGTGCAGCGAGACGACCGGTCATGCGGAAGCCGTACAGATCGCATATGATCCTGAGCTAATGCCGTATGAGAAGCTGCTTGATATTTTCTGGCGCAGCGTCGATCCGACCGACGAAGGCGGACAATTCTATGACCGCGGTTCGTCCTATCGGACGGGCATATTCTATTACACGGAGGAGCAGCGGAATCAGGCTGAAGCCTCCAAGGTTGAACTTGCCGCCAGCGGCCGGTTTTCGAAGCCGATCGTGACCGAGATCGTCCCGGCGACGACCTTTTATCCAGCGGAAGAATATCACCAGGACTACCATAAGAAGAATCCGTTCCGTTATAAAATGTATCGGAAGGGCTCCGGCCGCGACGCTTTCCTTAAGTCGCATTGGAACAACGATCTGGACAAAGCTGAGCTGAAGCAGCGTTTGACCAAAATGCAGTACGAGGTCACGCAGAACAGCGCGACGGAACCGCCATTCCGCAACGAGTTCTGGAATAATCACGAAGATGGTTTGTACGTGGACATCGTCTCCGGCGATCCACTTTTCACCTCAATGGACAAATACGACTCCGGCTGCGGCTGGCCAAGCTTCACCAAGCCAATCTCGGGCGGCACCGTAACCGAGCATGAAGATTTGACCCATGGCATGGTACGGATCGAGGTACGCAGCAGCCAGGCGGATTCCCACCTGGGACACGTCTTCGAGGATGGACCGATCGAGGCCGGGGGCTTACGTTATTGCATCAATTCGGCTGCGCTTCGGTTTATTCCGAAGGCGGATCTGGAGAAGGAAGGTTACGGCGCTTACCGTAAGTTGTTTGATGAGGAAGAATAGATTACATGCCCAAAAAACACGCCAATGCTGGCGTGTTTTTGTGTTGATAAAGGGATAAATCTAGCATACCGAGAATAAAACTTGAAAGTCGGGCACAGCACAAGGCGTCGAGAACGGCGCACAATAGCCGACGACGAAGCCGAAGAAATTCGTGACTGGCCAGATGAGAAAAACGTCGGTGAAGGTGAAGGCCAGCGTCCAGCGGAAGTAGCAGGATCCCGTGATGACGCGATCATCGTCGTCTGCTCGAGGCGTGAAACTGCCGGTTTGTGCGAGTTGAAGGGCGTTCTGTAGGGTTTGGGGGCGCTGCTGAATAAAGAGGCGCAGCAACCCGGGATTCGATTTCAGCAGCTGATAGACGCCTAACATCGCCGCCGGCGGCGCGCCTTGCGGTCTGGGCTGAGAGGCGAGAAGCCCAGCGATATTAGCTTGCGTCAATGTGCCGGGTTGCGTAGGCGGGACAAGCCCGCCAGGCTGCTGCTGCGTCGGGAATGGCGGTGTTAGTGTTCCGGGAACAAAGGGCAGTTGGCCTGGCTGCTGCGGCGTCAATGTGCCCGGGATGAAAGGCTGAGATGGGATAGGAGAGAGGGGCGTGGATAAAGGATTTCCCGGTGGCGTGAACGGCGTGCCCGCAGGCGGCTGCTGGAAGCCGCGCGGCGGATAGGCAGTGGCATCATACATATCGGTTCGATTAGCTCCTTTCCGATTGGGCGTGCATTAGTCAGCATAGCTTATGCGGTCAGGAGTCTAGAAGTTCGTATGTAACTAGTAGCGCAGTAAACGCTCGAGTGCAGCTTTAACAATTTCTTGAGTCGGCTGTAACCTTTTTGAAACAAATCGGCAGGTCGCATCGTTTATAGTGGTAACAACGGCAAAATTATGATGACCGCCATTCAAGAGCGCACTTAAGCGATCGAGCGAGCGAATGATGATTCAAGCGCTCGAACAAGCGGTAATGAGACTTAATGCTGTACACATGAAGGAGATGGGTGTTTTTATGAAAAAATCGGCAATCGGCGCAGCAGTATTGCTAACGGGTTTGGTCGTTTATATTTCCGCTGCCTACGCAGTTGGCGATAATTACCAGCCTGTGAAACAAACACCTGACACGGAAACCGCTTATGTCACTAGTTTAAAGGGCAATCAATTAACTACCGACGCCATTCAATGGTACGAAGGCCAAGATGCCAACCGGATTTTTTTGGAACGCGAACCGGATTCGGGTCTGGATGCAGCGCCTGATGGTTATTATATAGTTAACGACGACGAATCGGTCCAAACGATTAACGTGGATCCGAACGCGCAAGTTCTCATGCAAATCTACGACAAAACCGGCAATCCCGATGATCTCGATATCGTTTGGAACGAACCCATTACGTTCAAAGAGTTCGCCGACGCGCTGAACAAAACGGATGTCATTGATTTAAAAAATTATCCGTATCATTTGACGATCGAGAATGGCGTAGTAACGAAGATTGTGCAGCAATATGTGCCATAATAAAATTAAAAGATCGGGAAAAACGAGAAATCCGCGAGAATGGCTGGATTTCTCGTTTTGTGGCGGTATTACTTTTACACAAAACCCGTATTTTGTACATATGTCACTAAATCGGTTCGTGAAGTTAAACCATCTTCTATCCCGATTCATGCAGGAGCGCTGCGGCTTCCCAGGCACTGCACTTTGTCCGCTGCCAACAACCGTAACGTCCTTCCCCTTAAACGCATTAAAATCCGTATAGCCTAACGTGTGTGTGTGCCACTCTCGCCCTAAGGTCTTAAATACTTCAGGAACGTGTTTGAAGCCAGCTATGCGTAAACATACCTCGCGAGTCAGAGAAGCTTGCCAAGTCATGTGGTGTCCGAATAAACATATTCTGAGGCATCTGATTTTTCCAGAAATCCATCGGATAACCGAGCAACATATAAGACAAGTTACTCGAGACAGCATGTGCGGCTACTGAAATACCATACGGTCCTGACCCAATAATAATCAGATCTAACATCATACGACCTCCTCAACCGGTTTGTTGGATCGATTATACAATATCATTTGCAAATTGCAAATATAAGTGTTATAACTGATTCAGGAGGTCGTTACGATGGAAAATGTACGTAATTTGTTTCAACTTCTTTCAAGAAACTTCGGCTTATTAAATGAGCAATGCTGTGATAACTGTTGTGGTCAAGAGATTTCTCTTGTTCAGAGTCACATCTTGTATGAGATCAATCGGCAGCATCAACCCTCCATGCAGGAGATTGCGGGAGCTTTAGGGATGGATATCACAACCTTTAGCAGACAAGTGAAGACTCTGGTAGATAAGGGGTTGGTAAAGAAAACGCCTCATCCTGCCGATAACCGCATCAACATTTTGTCTTTAACACCAGTAGGACTTGGGATTGAGAATGACATTAATCTTACTGTTAACACTCAACTTCAGCGTGTTCTCTCCACGATGTCCGAATTCGAAAGAGAAACAGTTATTCGTTCCATTAAACTATTCAACGATGCGATGCAAACCTCCACTTCTTGTTGTCCGCCTCCTAAATAACGGAGGTCTTTTTCAAAGTTATAATTGCAAATTGCAAATAATTAATGACTTCAAGGAGGATGATAAATAATGAACACTTTGCCAACTGCAATTATCGGCGGTGGTCCGGTTGCCATGGCTGCAGCAGCACAACTTGTTAAAAGAAAGATGCCTTTTATGCTCTTTGAAAGAGGAGCTCATATTGGAGCAGCCATTCACAGTTGGCAGCATGTGAGAATGTTTTCTCCGTGGGAGTATAATATCGATTCTGCCGCAAAAGAACTCCTGGTCGAATCAGGTTGGAGCTTACCGCAACAAGATCATTTGCCTACAGGCGAGGAGTTAATCCATCTCTATTTATATCCATTATCTGAGCTTAGTTCAATACAACCACATATCCATCTGGAATCGACAGTAAAAGCTGTATATCGCAAAGGCTTCGATAAAATGAAGACGGCTGGCCGTGATCAGGTACCTTTCATTGTTGAGTACGAAAAGCAAGGCCAAACTCTTCATGTAGAAGCTTCTGCAGTCATCGATGCAACCGGAACGTGGCTTAGCCCTAATCCAATCGGAGCAAGTGGGAATGCAGCTGCAGGTGAACAAGAGCATGCACATCACATATCATATGGAATTCCAGACATTCTAGGAGCTAACCGTGAGCGGTATGCAGGTAAAAACATCGTTGTCGTGGGCGGCGGGCACTCGGCTATCCAGTCACTCTCATTACTACACGAACTGAAACTGCAAGTTCCCGAAACAACGATCCATTGGGTGTTGAGGAAACAGTCTGTTACTGAGGCTCTTGGGGGTGGCGAAAACGACGGTCTACCTGCACGTGGAGAACTGGGGATTCGCGCGAACCGGTATGTTCAAAACGGAAATGTTTTGGTCCATACCCCTTTCCGTATTCACCAGGTTAAGGAGACTGCCGGTAAGGTTTCACTTCATGGCACAAAGACTGGGCAAGATTACGACATTAATCAAATCGATGAAATCATCGTTGCAACAGGATCTAGACCAGACTTCTCGTTCCTCCGTGAACTACGATATGCAGCTGATTCAGCAATTGAATCTGTATCTCAATTGGCAGAGCTCATTGATCCTAATATTCATAGCTGTGGCACTGTTCGTCCTCATGGCGAGGCTGAGCTGCGCCAACCAGAAAAGAACTTCTATATTCTCGGTTCCAAAAGCTACGGCCGCGCACCAACTTTTTTGCTTGCAACTGGATATGAACAGGCTCGTAGCGTTGTTGCCGCATTAGCTGGGGATTTTATAGCTGCTCGTGAAGTGAAGCTTCACCTTCCCGAAACCGGTGTATGCTCGGTACCGAAGTCTGCTTTAACCGTTACACAGAACGAAAGTTGTTGCGGCGGCTCAGCACCTAAGAGGCTTATGGTTAAACCAATAGCTATTTCCTCATCAAGCAACTGCTGCGGGCCAAAGAAAGAGATTGAATCCGAGTCTTGCAGATCATCTAATGCTAAATAAGAATGACAAAAGGGGTTGTTTGCAATGAATGATTATTTAGTGGAGAACTTAATGCAGCAGCGTAATGTTGAGATCGAAGCAAACGCTCGGAATTATTGGCAGTGGAGCACACTGAAAAAGGAAAACCTACTCCTTGCTGTTAATAGCGAAGGCAGACGATCAGTAGACCGTCTGCCTCTAGCTCATTATTAAGCCTTATAAAGCTGCTCCAATGCTTCACGCTGTGGAGGCTTGATGTTTACCTTAGGCCGGATCGACTTTGCAAGATCCTCTGCCTCTTCAATGGTCTGGCTTATGCCGAGTTCAATAAGTGTTCCAACCGCCACAGCGCCTGTTCTACCACTTCCACCGCCACACTGGAAACCAACCTTCTGGCCGCCCTTGTAGGCCTCTACAATGTGTCTTACGGCCTGCTTAAACAGTTCGTCCTGTGGTTCCTAGCGAAACCTGGATCCATTTCAATTTGTCGTTAGCATATGCACATTCTGTTGCTTCGCCACGTAGATCTACTACAACACTAATGCCTTCATTCTTAAACATATCTTTAACATCTGCTGCACCTCCAAAAAAGATCTTATCTTCCACAAGGCTCTGGTAATTCTTTTGCATTGTTATCATTCCTCTTATTTTCGTTGGAAGGATGTAAATTCTACTGCTATCGGTCCGGATGTAGGCGGTGCACAGCAAAGTGACAAGTCCCTGGCTTCTCCTGCAGACTCAAATTCTGAATATTCTTTTGTATAGAAAATTTCCCATGCGTTACCGTCAGGATCATATTCCCATACCTTATCTTGCACGGCGTAACAGCAAGTCGTGTTCATCTCATCGATCGTTAACAAGTTGGCTTGACGGAGGCGTTCTCCCATCCCCAGAACATCTTCCGTATTATCAACTTGAAACCCTAGGTGGTTTAGTGCTCCAACTTTCTCAAACGGCCGTACATTTAATGAGAAATGCAGCGATGGTTCATCTAATTCAAACTTTGCATAATTCTCGTTCACCTTGCTCGGTTCTGTTCCGAAGAAACTGCGATAAAAAGCAAGGGAAGTCTCCAAAACGGAGCAGTTTAGAGCTACGTGCATTCGTTTAATGGCCATCTTATCCCTCCTATTTTGGAGAAGCGCGCATTCTGTTATACGAATGTGCGCTTCTGCGCTTTTCTATTTACCTGTTTCAACAAACTCACCGATACGGCTCTTAATAGAATCGCGCACTTCACGGAATTTAGCCGTTATTTCTTCCTCAGTTCCTGTTGCCTTTGCTGGATCTTCAAATCCCCAGTGCCATTTCACCACATTTGTGTTAGAGATTACTGGGCAATGCTCATCTGCATGACCACAAAGTGTAATGACATAGTCTGCACGATTCAAGATTTCAGGATCAATTACATCGGAAGAATGGTTTGTAATGTCGATACCAGCTTCTTGCATCGTTGCTACAGCTCTTGGGTTTAATCCATGTGCTTCAAGCCCTGCGCTTTTCACTTCATACTTGTCCCCGCCTAATGCTTTTAAGAAGCCGTCTGCAATTTGGCTGCGGCATGAATTACCTGTACACAAGAAATAAACGATTGGTTTTTTATCCATGAGTGATATCCCCTCTAATTAAGGTTTTGTTTGGTCTGACTTTTAGACTGGAGCTTATTCACGACAATCAAAGCAACACCAGCTATGACTGCTACTGCTGCAATAATGACCCAGATGTTTATCGAAACAGTGTCAATCACCAGCAACCATAGATACATGCCGATAACTGTGATGAACAGTGTAGGTACGGTCAACATGATACCAACCTTAAAGTAGTAGCCCCATCCAATTTTGACTCCTTTTTGGGACAAAACATGAAGCCAGAGTAATGTGGCAAGGGAACCAATCGGCGTAATCTTCGGTCCTAAATCTGACCCGATTACATTGGCATAAATTAAGGATTCTCGAATGATTCCTTCCGTCGACGTCCCCTTGATCGCTAACGCATCGATCATAACTGTAGGCATGTTGTTCATGATAGATGACAAGATAGCAGCTATGAAGCCGGCACCTACAGTAGATACGAAGTAGCTGTGTCATAAGAGTGGATTTAATTTGTTCGAATAAATCATGATTGTAAATCCACTTGTCTTTTAGGAGATCGAATAAGAACCACATTTTCCTATGTGTATCTTTTTCCTTATAAGAACTCTCAATGTTCGTCATCACCTTCTTTATATCCAGATCCAAGACAGTATTAATCGAATTATAAAACTCGTCCCCTCCCCCACAAAAATGTAAATTATGAACACAGTCCAATAAGGTTCTTTCTAAGTTTGTGCTCTTCACGAGATGACCATTTATATTGAACACTGATACATCTTTTTCTGGTTCTTTCAACTTTACGTGACGATAAGTCATATTCTTGTGTTTGAAAGTTGTAAACCGCTTGTCACTATGGACATATAGAGTATAATACACCTGGTTTGCAATACCATGTAGTTCAAAAGCACTGTGATAGCATAATATAGCATCAGAGGCCAATTTAGCAGCAACAATATAGCGGTCAGGCAGGCTTTTGCTATTTCTCGAAGATTTTATATAATAATGTCCTTTTCGTATCGCTTCAGCTTCTTGTTTCTGAACAAGATTATGGAGTTCTCACGGTCGTCATCCCTGCCGACAGGCGCAATGGCCCGGTATAAAGACGCCATCGAATGTTGTTGCTACCCGCATCAGTCGTATAAACGATGGATGCCCCCTGAGCGGCACAAAACAGTTGCAGAAGCAAAGGCCCCTGGGGCGAGCCGCCTTGAGGTGCAGCTTCAATCCCGGGACTATACGGGCATCTCGGGTTGAAAAGCGGAGCGGCCGTCCGCGGCTGGCTTCCTTCCTGCCGTATTCTGCGCACCATCTCCTCCTCCGACATTTCCCCCTGATCATCGTAAGTCTGTTGCCAATCGTCAAGCGCCAGCCTCATCCGAATCAGTATATCCCGGCAAGCCGGATCTTCAGCCAGATTTTTCATTTCGAAAGGATCGGACGAGGTATCGTATAGTTCCTCCGCTGGGCAATTACCCGACACCAATTCTACCTTTCTGTTGGAGTTTCTCTAGGCAAGAACACGTCGCAGTCTTGCCTACTTGCACACCAAGCTGACCTGGTATCACAGCAGCCGTTTACTTGCGGGCACGTAGAATTTTGTGAATTTTAATGGAGCGGGCAAGAGTGAAGGAGGCGGTCTGATAAACCTCCCTTTTTTTAATTTCTCAGCATATCCACCTTTGGACGATCTTTCGTTATTATCTATAACCTCGAAAAATGAAAGTCAATGAACAAAAAAGCGCAAAAGCTCAGGTTGCAATGAGCTTTTGCGCTGTATGACTATCGCGAAACATTTGGAATCTTTTCCATAAAGTTGCGAGGCATCGTAATGATGACTTCGGTTCCTACCCCCTCATCGCTGTCAATCTGTATGGTCCCCCCATGTTCGATCACGATCTCTTTTGCGATGGCCAAACCCAGTCCGGTACCGCCTGTCTTCCGCTGGCGAGCTAGATCAACGCGGTAAAAACGTTCGAACACAAGATTAATCTCCTTGCGCGGAATGCCAATGCCCTTATCGATGACATGGATACGAATTTGTTTTGGTTCGAATTTAGCTTTTACGCGAACCTCGTCATTACTGTATTTCAGTGCATTATCGATCAAAATAATCAGTAGCTGTTTTATTTTATAAGGGTCGCCAATCATCGACGAACTCGACCCTTCTAACTCTAATTTAATCTCTCTTTTGTGAACGTCCTTTTCTAACGCAATAGATTGCTTGCAGATGTTCACCATATCGAAGGCTTCAGCTTCCCGTACGTGCGAATTCTGAGATGCAGCTAAATCCAGCAGTTGCTGCGTCATGAACCGCATACGTCTTGTTTCTTCATAGATGGTTTCGATCGACTCTCTCTGCACGGTCTCATCTTTCCCGCCCCATCTGCGGAGCATATTAGCGTATCCCTCGACAATCGTAAGGGTCGTGTTTAATTCATGCGATGCATCTGAGATAAACCGCTGCTGAGAAGCGAAGCTTTCTTCTAAACGGTCCATCAAGCGATTAAAGGTAATTGTCATTTGAGCCATCTCGTTGTGAACGGAGCCTTGCAGCGGTATTCTTTTGAAAACCAGGCTTTCCTCGATCTCCTTCATCGTTTGAATGCTTTTGCTGATTGGCTTAATGATGGCTCGAGACAACAAGGATCCCCCGATGAAACTAAGAATGATCCCGCCGATCGTCGTGACGGTCAGTAATGTGATAAGAAGGTTTAGGTTCGTGTCCAGGGACTCCAGTTTTTCGGCGATTTCAAACATGCCTACTTGCTGCGATCCCGATCGGATAGGCATTCTGACCACAAGCAAACTTGTTTCATTGTCCTCCATTAGTTGCGATTCGATTTGAGTGCTTAGCTTAATTGTCGGAAGATCGAAAGCCTCTTCGCTTACCACGCTCTCGATCACCTGCTTGTCCGAATTTACCACGCGTATCATTGTGTCTTCTGGGAGAAGCAGACGCAGAAGCTGATGTTGTCCACCTTGAATAAGTCTATCCGCACCGACCTTTTCAATGATTTGTTCTGCTTTCGTTTGCAAGGACTCCGTTTCGCTCTGAGTCGCGCTGCGAATAAACAATCCATATACGGAAATGTCGATGCAAATCAGAATCCCGATCACTAACGAAGCGGTTAATATCATGATTTTGTTTTTCAGCTTCATGACCGCTCATCTCTCATGCAATACCCAACGCCTCGTATTGTTTGGATCAATTTCACCCGGAAATCCAAATCTACTTTTTTCCGCAAATAACGAACATAGACATCAACGATATTCGTTTCACCTTGAAAGTCATAGCCCCAGACATGCGTGATAATCTGTTCACGTTCCAGGACATGATTTTTATTTTCCATCAAATAGAGAAGAAGATCGTATTCCTTGGGTGTTAAATCGATGACTTGTCCTTCCCGGATAACGTCTCGAGTATTCTTGTTTAGACTAAGTCCACTTACGTTTAGTGTGGCATGATTCAGGGACGATTCCACGTCCTCTGTCCGATTTCGGATGCACGCACGCATACGAGCGAGTAGTTCTTCGATCTCAAAAGGCTTGGTCATATAGTCATTGGCCCCCAAGTCAAGTCCACTAACTTTCTCAGATGTCGTGTTGCGTGCGGTGAGCACGATAATCGGTGTAAGAAGATCGCTCTTGCGGATTCGCCTCAGCACCTCACTTCCTGTCATTTCAGGGAGCATAATGTCGAGTAGAATGATGTCCCAATGACCTGTCGAGGCCTTTGACAGCGCCTCCTTCCCGTTATCCGCTATTTCCACCTCGTACCCTTCATGTGTGAGTTCCAATTGCAGCAAGCGGGATACTTTCATTTCATCTTCTACAATTAATACGCGCTTCCTCATGGATTATCATCTTCACTTCCTCCCCAAATGTAAAAGACCTAAGCAGGTTTGTCCTGCTTAGGTTCGTCCCTCAAACTAAAATTAGTCGTTCTCTGCTGCAATTTTGCCGGTTAACAAATCAACGTTAACTTCATGCTCCTTGCCAGAAGCATCCGTAATGATTACATTATAAACCGTCTTGCCATCTTCGTCTTCGATCTTCACTTCTTTGGCAGTACCCGCAAATTCCTTCTGGGCAATCGCGATTGCTTGTTCTTTCGTTACGGCAGCATCCTTCAATACTTGCTGGACATTCGCAACTTCTTGATCGTCGGCCACTTCGCCGTCGCCATCGGATGCTTCTTGGTCGTCGGCCACTTCGCCGTCGCCGTCGGATTTTTCTACATTTCCGGCTCCCGTCTTGCCGGCTTCATTGTTAGTCACGGCCGATGTCTGCGTATCCGCGTTAGCTTGTGGGAGCAAAGCTGCGCCAGCAATTCCACCGCCCACCAGTGTGACGAGCAGCGCGGCTATCATGATCTTTTGTTTGTTCATTTTATATTTCCTCCTTTTAATTGCGTTCCGAACAAACTCCATTCTAACCGGTCGTTATGAGAACAAGGGGAGAGTTTGATTAAAAAACGGTGAGGAATCTTCATTCGTTTTTGAACCACGAGTCAGAACCCCCATCTAATTACTTGTTTATAAAGGTCATATCATCAACTCTTCGTCTATCGGATATTCCCAAAGTCCCAGTTTTCCCTTCACTGGAATAGAGGGCTTCAGCAGACGGAAACCCGCTATTTCCCACGCAAAATAACCTGGACTGTAATCGCCTAACAGGAAATCCTCATCTGTCACAACCTTCCCGCAATCCAGAATGGCTGACGTATGATTAGCGTCGATGACTTGATAACAATTTGTAAGTTCGCAAGTTGCAAGGATAACCCCCGTAGGGAGGTTTTGTTCCGTATAGCCATTCTTGGCGAGTAAAGAACGTATGGGTTCATTTTTGCAGGCCTGCTTATCGACTTTCTTGCTTGCATGAATGGCCAACGGTCCGCGATACCGGGTCTTCCAGGATCTTGTTTCATAGAGAGTCTCGCCTTGGACAAGCAGAGTCGCCCATGGTTGAATCATGGATAATACTTTCATTCCTCTACGCTCCAATATTGTTCATAATGAATTACTATTCCCCAAACATTCTCGAGACTTTCCATATCCGCATAAAAGAGACGCAATAACCATGGGACAATGTTTTGACTTCCGGCACCTGTCGGCCGTCCAAACCTACAATTAATCGCAAAACACCGTTATTCTCTATCGTTCTTCACAACGGAAATAACGGTGTTTAAATTTTTACACGTGAAGAGCACCAAACGCACCCGCTCCAGAGCAGCGGTATCCTCATAGAACTGATGAAGATGTCAACTAATTATCAGCTACGATAAGAGACGGGCTTTGCGGGGGATCGGTGTTTTTGACCCGATAGGTTAACAATTCGGAAATCGTCACGAACCGGTAACCTCGCTGTATTAATTCCGGCAAAATAATCTCTAATGCCGCGATTGTCTGCGACTTCCCATTAATGTATTCATGGAACAAAACAATGTCGCCGTTTCGGGCATGGTTCAGGACCGTGTCCGTAATTTTTTTGACACCAGGCCTGCTCCAATCCCTGGTGTCCTGATGCCAAGTCCACATGACGATTGTATAGCCTTCTTGCTTAAGCTGGCTAACTAAGCCCGCATTGAATACACCGCCCGGTGGCCGGAACAGTTCACACTTCTTGCCGGTTATGGCCATAATAACGCTCTCCGCATGAAGGATATCCCGTCTCATCTGATCCGGCGTCATTCGTCTGCTCAAATAACTGTGGCTGTATGTGTGGTTAGCCAATTCATGGCCGAAGGCCATCTCACGCTGAACAAGCTGCGGACTGCGCTCTACTTTGTCCCCCACCAGGAAGAACGTCGATTTGGCATTATACTTCTCAAGAAGATCAAGTATAGCCGGCGTATTAGTTGGATCGGGTCCATCGTCGAAGGTTAAGGCAATTACCTTATCTTTCGTTGGTACCTGCCAGACCACATCTCCGCTCTGTTCATAGTCGCTCTTACTCCTGTCAGGTGCTGCGAATCCATGACCTGCGACCAGCCAGAAGCAGCTAATTCCGAGCACAACAGCGAATCCTAACCTAATAATTGACTCCCCCTCCCTAGGTGTTCAAATTTTACTAGCCTTGCCTTCGAAATATGTGATCCCACAATAGGTGAAACCTCGAGAGTTAATAGTGATCTCATTTTCCCCCTCACTCAAGAACGAATTTTGCTTCATCCGCTTCCCGTCATAGGGTAGAAGATTGATTCCGCGCTGAACCAAATACCGTTTTACGCCATTGCCACAAGTACCATGCTCTGGTTTAATATAGACCATTCCATAACGCTTCAACAGTCTGCTCAAATTCTCCTTGGTCATAAGAATCATAAGAACCGTCTCTGGGATGCAGCGAGCTACACGTTCATCCTTTTGAATCGCAACGGTTTTCTTCCATTTGCTTCCGATAAACTTTGACATTAGTTTTTCCCCCTACATACAACCGGTATTCGTGCAAGGACAAACTATCTCACATTCTCCATCCTGCTGATTTCTTATAAACTAGCTAAGTATGTAATTCAATGACAAGTTAAAATTTGCTAGATTAATGTATTAAGAGGGCATAACAACTTCAGAATGGAGAAAAAACAAAAAAACCAAGCCCTTGGTCGGGCTTGGTCGTTCGTAACGGCGGCCCAATGGCCGTTAAGCAGCTTGTCACGGGGCAGTTTTCCAGCTATCCGATTCTCCAGTCGATTTTCTCCATGATGGCTTTCAGCGACCGGATATTCTCCTTGGCATACCAATCCGGCTCGGACTGGCGGCTGTGGAAGCCGATCTCGGCGGCCAGGTAACCGCCGTAATTGATGTCCTTCAGCGCTTGAAGCACCGCTTCAAAATCGCCGCGGCCGTGTCCAGGCGGCAGACGGTCGCTATCCGAGATGTGGACATGGTGCAGCTTGTCGCCCATCCGGTACACATAATCGCTCGGCACCTCGTTGCGGTACAGCGCGTGAATCGTATCGAACATCAACTTCACGTTGTCGTGGCCTGATTGCTCGGCGAGCAGGATCGCGTCGTCGGCCGATTCGATCAGGTTGCTGTCCGTCGGCGTCGGCTCGATCACGAGCGTGATGCCCAGCTCCTTCGCATACGGCGCAATCTTGTCAAGCGCCTCGAGACTGTAATTCCAGGCGTCCTTCTGCGACGTGCCGAATACGGCCCAGCCGGCCAGATAGATGACGGTCGGACATTCCCAATCGTGGGCCAGCCGCAGAATATCCTTGTAATGCTCCACGACCCAGGCGCGCTCCTCCGCTACCGGCGAGCTCGGGTTGTTGCCCGGTCCGCCGCCCGGTGCCGGAAGCATCGACGAGACGGCAAGCTTCTCTCTTCGCAACAGGGCGAGGATGTCTCGGCGGCGCTCGGCGGTAAGATGCGGGGGCCAGGCATGAGGGCTGGCGCAGCCGATCTCGATTGCATCGTAGCCGAAGCCCGCAATGCGCCGGATTGTCTCCTCGAGCGGATACGACGGAACCCACACGGGGAAACTGCTGTACACCCAAGTATTGAACGAAAGTCCTTTCATCGGTACACGTCCTCTCGGAAGAAAAGTCTTGTTTCTTGTATCGCCCGCATTAGTCCCAGATAAAGACCGCTTTCTCCGTCTTGCGCTCATCGAACATCCGGAACGCCGTCTCCGCTTCCCCGATCGGGAACGTGTGGGAGACGAGTTTCTCCACCGGAAGTCCTTTCTCCAGGATGAACCGCGTGATTTCGTCATATTCGAAGATGGGGAAATACCATGAGCCCATGACGGTGACCTGCTTGCGAATCAACTGATTGCTAGGATGGATGGTAAGTTCTCGGCATTCGCCGATGAACGCGGCGCGGCCGTGCGGCCTCAGGACGTTCAGCGCCGTATTTTCCGCATGCGGACTGCCGGAGCAGTCGATCGCGGCGTCGGCGCCGCGTCCGCCCGTGATCTCCATCACTCGGGCCAGCACGTCTTCCTTGCCGTTAATTACATAATCGGCGCCGAGTTCCTTGGCGACCTCCAGCCGTTCGTCCAGCATGTCGACGGCGATGACGGTCGCGCCGAGCCCCTTGGCGACCATGACGCCGGCGCCGCCCATCGGACCCATGCCGAAGATGACCAGCGTGTCGCGGCCGTTGATGGCCAGCCGTTTCTGCGCGTGGTACAGCGTGCCGACCGCATCGGTAGATACCGCTGCCACCAGGTAGCTCATGCCATCGGGGATGCGCATGCAGTTCTCGGCCGGCACGACCATGTAGTCCGCGTCGCCGCCGTGCTGGTCGAAGCCGATGCATTTCCATTCCGGGCAGAACATCTTGTAGCCGCTCTTGCAATGCGCGCATTCGCCGCAGCCGACAGCCAGGTACACCGCCACGCGGTCTCCTTCCTTGAAGCGGGTTACGCCTTCGCCCACCTGCACGATTTCACCGGCCGGTTCATGGCCGGGATGAATGCAGCCGGATTTGGTCGCTTCGCCCCCAACCACCGCATCGCTGCCGTAGTATAGACTCATGTCGCTGCGGCAGATCGCGGACGCCTTCATCTTGAGCAGCACTTCGCCGCCGCCCGGCGACGGAATCGGCACTTCCCTAATTTCGACCTTCTTGTCTCCCGGAAAAACAACCGCCTTCATCATGTTAAGACCCTCCTTGGGTGTTAGGTTGTTACGCGAATCCATCGTTCCTCTTCGTGGCTTCGAAGAATAGCTTCGGTAATGCACATGGACAGGTGCCCGTCCTCGAAGGTAGCGAAGCTCGGCCGATCCTTGTGCGGATCCTTGCCGTCACGGATGAACGAATAATATTGAAGCATCATGTTCTTGAGCGAATCCGGCCAGCCTTCCGTATGCCCGCCGGGGTGGTGGATGGACATGCGGGCTTCCTCCAGGAACAGCGAAGGATCCGCCATCAACACCTCGTTCGATTTGTCCCGGTGCCCGATCCACAGGCTGGCGGGCTCTTCCTGCTTCCAATACGCGGACTTTCGGCTGCCGTTCAGCTCGAAGCTCAGCGCATTCTTGCGGCCTGCGCTCGCCTGGGAAACGGTAAAGGAGCCCTTGCTCCCATCCTCGAACCGGACGAGCACCGACGCGCAATCCTCGGTGCTGACGGGCATCTCTTCGTAGGCGGACTCGCCGCCGTCCGCTTGCAGGCCGAACGTCACGCCTCTTGCGATCGGCTTTTTCCGGACCGGGTGAACCGTCAACAAATCCGCGAAAACGGCCGCAATCCGCTTGCCCGTTACATACTGTACCGTATCGCACCAGTGCGAGCCGATGTCCGCGACCGCCCGCGACCGTCCCCCTGCCCCCTGGTCCAGCCGCCAGTTATAGTCGGTATCGAACAGCAGCCAGTCCTGCAGGTAACTGCCGTGCACGAGATGGATCGGGCCTAGCTCGCCGTGCTTGACCATTTCGGACAGCTGCTTCATTATCGGATATTGCCGGTAGTTAAAATTGACGCCGTGCACGACGCCGCGTTCGCGCGCCAGACGGAGCAGCTCCGCCGACTCGCGGCTCGTCATCGCCAGCGGCTTCTCGGACAGCACATGTTTGCCCGCGGCAATAATAGCCTTGTTGATCTCGAAATGAAGGTGGTTCGGCGTACAATTATGCACCACGTCGATGTCCGGATTGGCCAGCAGCTCCCGGTAATCGCCGTAGGCCAGCGGCACGCCGAGCTGCGCCGCTTTCTCGCGCGCCTTCTCTTCGCCGTCTTGGGCCAGCGCCACGACCTCCACAAATTCGAGCCGGCGCATGGCCTCGATATGCGCCGGTCCGATAAAACCGGTGCCGATGACGCCCGCCCTAATTTTAGCGGCCGTCATTTCTTCATCGCCTTTTTGCCGAACATCACGGCCAGGATAATGATAAGACCCTTGATCATCATCTGCTGGGAAACGTCGAGGCCCATGATGATCAAGCCGTTGTTGATGGTGCCAATCATGATTGCGCCGACGACGGTGCCGATAATCGTGCCGACGCCGCCGAACAGGCTGGTGCCGCCGAGAATGACCGCAGCGATAACCGAGAGCTCGTCGCCTTCGCCGAAGGAGAACCGGCCGGCGTTCATCCGGCCCGCATACAGCAGTCCGGCAAGTCCAGCCATCAGGCCGGTGCCGAGGAAGACCAGCAGCTTGATCCGCATCGTCTTGACGCCGGAGAAGCGGGCTGCGGTCTCATTGCCGCCCGTCGCCAGCGTCTGCCGGCCGAACGACGTTTTGCGCAGCAATACGTGAGCGACGATCGTGAACACCAGCGTCCAGATCAGCAGAACCGGAATCGGACCGATATCGCCCGCGCCGAAGATGAAGTTGAACGTGTCGCTCACGATCGGCACCGGCGCGGTGTCCGTGACCCACATGGCAAGGCCCTTGACCGCGCCCATCGTACCCAGTGTCACGAGGAACGACGGGATAGCCGCTTTCGTCACCAGCATGCCGTTGACCAGCCCGACAAGAACGCCGGTTGCGAGTCCGGCGATGAGACCGCCGATAACGCCGAAGCCGTGCGATACCGCCAAGGCGCCCGTGAGCGAAGACAAGGCGGCGATGGAACCGACGGAGAGGTCGATCTCTCCCGTACTGATCACGAATGTCATCGCCAGACCCATCAGCGAGATGGTCGCCGTTTGCCGCAAGATGTTGAGCAGGTTGCCCGTCGTCAGAAACCCGTCCGAATATAACGTGACGGAGAAGTATATGAGCACGCCGATGAATGCGATATAGACGATATAATTGCGCCAGTCGAAGCTCTTGAGTCCCGCGAACGCGGCCGGCTTCGCCGGATTAATACCCTTGGATTGCATATTGAAGCTCCTCCTCTGTGTGGATGTCCTGCCGCCGCAATTCCTTGATGAGCCGGCCTTCGTGCATGATCAGCACCCGGTCGCTGAGCGCGAGAAGCTCAGGCAATTCGGAGGAAACGACCAGCACCGCTTTGCCGTTCTCCGCCATTTCGCGGACAATGTCGATGATTTCGGTTTTAGCGCCGATGTCGACGCCGATGGTCGGTTCGTCGAGCAGAAGAACATCCGGATCGTTCGCCAGCCATTTGGCCAGTACGATCTTTTGCTGGTTGCCGCCCGACAGCAGGTTGCTCGTTTTGAAAATGTTGTCCGTTTTGATATTCAGCCGTTCGACCATCCGTTTGCTGACGTCGTTCGCCTTTCGGTCGTCGAGCCAAGGGCCTCTCTTCAGCTTCCGGATGATCGGCAGGATCATGTTGTCCCGCACGCTGTGCTGCAGCACCAGACCTTGCACGCGCCGATCCTCCGGGATGAGCGCGATACCTGCATCAATCGCGTCGGTTGCGCTGCGAATCGAGCGCCGCTTGCCGTTGATGCGGATTTCGCCGCTGTCCATCGGATCGATGCCGAAAATCGTGCGAAGCAGCTCCGTCCGCCCGCTTCCCATCAGGCCGGCAATACCGACGATTTCGCCGGGACGAATGCTCAGGCTTACGTCCCGGACGCGCTCGCCCGAGGAGACGCCGAGCATCTCGAGCACCGGCGCCGCTTCCTTCGCGTAATCGCGCTCCACCCATTCGAACGCTTTGTTGAAGGATTGGCCGACGATTTGCTGGATCACGGTCTCGAGGTTCGTCTCTTTGATCACTTCCGTCGTGACTTTACGTCCGTCCCGGAGGATGGTGATCCGGTCGCAAATTTTAAATATTTCGTCCATCCGATGCGAAATATAGATGATGGCATAGCCTTTGGCCTTCAGCTTCTCGATGAACGAGAACAGCACTTCCGTCTCCGTCTTCGTCAGTGACGAGGTCGGCTCGTCCATGATCAGCACTTTCGCTTCCTGTGACAGCGCTTTCGCAATTTCGGTCATCTGCCAGTAGCCGACGCCGAGGTTCTGCACGACATCGTCCGGCTTGATGTCCACGCCCAGATCGCTTAAGAGCTTGGCGGCGCGGATTTTGTTGTCCTTGTCGTTCAGCAGCCCCATCGCTGTCTTCGCCTCGCGGGTCAGAAAGATGTTCTGCGCAACCGTGAGCGTCGGAATCAGACTGAATTCTTGGAAGATCATCGAGATGTTGTTCGCCCTCGCGTCCTCATAACTGTGAATCGTAACGGGCTTTCCCTCGATTCGGATTTCGCCTTTGTCGGCTGAATACACGCCGGTGAGAATTTTCATGAGCGTGGATTTGCCCGCCCCGTTGCCGCCCATCAGCGCATGTACTTCACCTTTGTTCACCGAGAAGCTAACATCGTCGAGAACCGTAATGCCGTTAAACGCCTTGGAGATGTTCATCATCTCCAGCACGGGTTGATTCATTCGCACTCACCTTCTTTATGGGATGGCGGGAAGGCCCCTGGGGACGTCCCGCCTAATTCTGATCATTATGGCTTCAGCGCGTTCTTCACGCTGTCCGGTGCCTCTTGGCCGTAGATCAGCTTCCAATTGTCAAGCACGTTCTCTTTCGTCACCTTGATCGCCGGGGACGCGATATATGCAGGCGCTTGTTTGCCGAGCAGCGCGTAGCCTGCCAGAATGGCCTGCGCCACGCCCTGATCGTAAGGCAGCTGGGCGCCAAGACCGCGGACGATGCCATCGGATGCAATCGAGATCGCCACGTTCGTACCGAGGTCGACCGTCGTCACGACCAGATCGTCCCGGCCCGCCGTACGAGCGGCCGCCATAACGCCTTCGGCCGGCACGTCCCATGGGGCAAAGATGCCCTGGATGTCGGGGTGGCGCGTCAGCATCGCCGAAGCGACCTCTTCACCCTTGTTCGGATCCGTGATGCCGCCGCGGGCCACGATTTCGATGTCCGGGTATTTCTCCTTCATTCGTTTCTCGAAGGCGTCCGAGCGGTTCTTCGTGACGAAGAAGTTGACATCGTGGAACACCACGCCGACCTTGCCCTTGCCGCCGAGCTTCTCGGCCATAATGTCCGCCGCGAGCGCGCCGTTGCCGTAGTTGTCTCCTGATACGATGCTGATGTAATCCTTACCGGGCTTCATACCTTGCGCCGCGCCGTCCATGAACACCAGTTTGACGCCCTGCTGAACGGCTTTCTTGTAGGCGCTTGCCGTCGACACCGCATCGACCGGAACCGAAATCATGACATCCGGTTTCTTCGCCAGCACCGTCTCGATGTCGTTCACTTGTTTTTCCGCTTTGAACTGGGCGTCCGTTACCGCAACCACCTTGATACCCATCCGTTCAAAGGTGTTCTTCATGGCGCCGACAGCCGCACTCATATAATCGGTGCCGGAGTAATGCATGACGATGGCGGCTGTATAATGGCCGTCCTTGATCTTCTTGAGCTCGTCCTCGGCGAGCTTCAGCTCTTTGGCGGACACCGCCTTCTCGCCGTTCGGTCCGATGTCCTGCACCGGCAGATCCGGGATATTCGGATTAATGGTAAGCGGTCCGGATGCTGCAGCGCTGTAGTTTTTCGAGCTGACCTCCGTAGCCGCCGTATTTGTATTTGCCGAGCCGCAGCCGGCTAGTGTCAGCCCGCTAACGAGCAGTACCGCGACAGCGGTTGTCCATGACTTTCTCTTCATTCTGATTCCCCCGCTCTTTCGCCATTTTATCGAACCGGACGCTTGCGATCGATTCGTATCTTGAGTATACCGGGATGGCGGGAACGGCTGTAGCCGACGAATTTAACCGCGCGGGGGGAATTTTTTAGCCGGAGAATCCTGACAAAAAAACCGGGTCCGCGAACTTTCGCGAACCCGGCCTTCAGTAGCCTTCCATGATCATGAATTGCGAGACGGTATCCACTGCCTGGTCCAGCGCAGCCTTAGCCGTCTGTCTCCCGGACAGATAGCTCTGCACCGCCGTCTGCACGGCTTCGGATAGCTGATTGTAGTTCTTGATGCGCGGACGGCCCACGCCAACCTTTAGCGACGCCCCCAGGACGTCGTAATATTCCCGCTGCGCAGCGTCCGGAAGATGCCGTGCCGCCTCGTAGGCCGATATGCGCGTCACATGGTGGCGGTATTTCAGATAGCCCTGTTGGGCTTCGGCACCCGTCAGGAAAGCGGCCAGGTTGAAGGCTGCTTGCCGCTGCCGGGAGTACTTGTTGACGGCCAGCCCCCACGAGCCGAAATGGGGTCCCCGGACGATCGTACCCTTCTGTTCCACGCCGGGAAACATGAACGAGCCCACCTGACCTTTCACCTTAGGGTTCAGCAACATGTCGTGATAATTCATTCCCATCGCCGTCTGCCCGTAGCCGAAGGCGATCTCGACCTCATCCCAGGTGTATCCCGTTACGCCCGGAGGCGTCACCTTGTCCTTGAGGATCCAATCGCCGTACGTCTCCAGCGCCCGAACCCCAGCCGGCGAATTGAAGACCGGTCGAAGATTCCGGTCGAACAGCTCCCCGCCATACACGTTCAGGAACGATTTGAAATCGACGAAATTGGCTTCGCTCATGCCCGCCATCAGCGTGGTGCCGTACAGGTCGACTAATCCGTCTCCGTCTGTGTCCCGCGTAAAAAAACGGGCGATGTCGAGGTACTCGTCCAGCGTCCGAGGAACCTCGAGTTCACGGCCGTACCGCTGTCGGAACGCGGTCCGGCTGGCCGGGGCGAGGAACAGATCCTTCCGGTAGCTGACGGTCAGCACATTGGATTGGATGGGCAGGCTCCAAATATCGAAGCCGGCATTCTGGATGCGGTCCACATCAATGACATCCATGGCAGGCGGCTGCTGGCGCGACTGAATCGAATCGAAGACGGACGTATCCAGAAACACCTTGGCGATAAAATCGTCCATGCGCATCGGCGAATCCGCGCTCTGGATGTAAGCGGACAGCGGCTCCAGATGCGGAAGAATCCTCGGCATCCAGGGCGTATCGACGGCCAACAGGTCATAATGGTCGCTCTTCCGCGCGAGCTCCGAAAATACCTTTTCCTGCAGACTGTTGTACGGAAACGTATCGACTTCGACGGGTTGGCCGGTCATGTCCCGATAACGCTCGGTCGCCGCTAGCACGGCCTCCGAACCGGCTTCAACGGTCGCATACAGCACCCGCAGCGGAGGCGCCGTCACAGGCAGCTCCTGGGGCTCGCCGTCGCCAGCCTGGCTGCACCCGGCAAGAAGCAATGCGGCAACCAACAGCGTTATCCATCCGACTCGCAATCGTTTCATTCCGGCTGTCCATCTTCCGCACGGTATCTTACTCATGATCCTCCAGCCCCCCATTAATCCCGTGCTGCTTGCGGAATTCGGAGGGCGAGTAGCCGAATTCCCGCTTGAACAGACTTCTGAAATAGGCATGATCCGCGTAACCGGTCTCCTCGGCGATTTCATTAATTTTTTTATGGGTGTGCAGCAGGCGGTCCTTCGCATGCGTCAGACGTTTGCGCGTCAGGTACCGGACGAAATTTTCGCCCATCTGCTGCTTGAACATCCGGCTCAGCGTGACGGGATGCACATTCACCGCCTCCGCGACCGCCTCCAGACTGACGTTCATGTCGGCGGAACTCTCGATGAGCGACAAGGCCTGCTGAAACCAGCTGCCTGGGGGCTGATCCCTCTCCTTGCGCTCCTTGCGCTCCACGTCCTGGATCGCTTTTATGCCGCCAAGAACAATCCGCCGCAAACGCTGCTGAAGCGTATCCCAAGAGGTGTGGTTCGACACCCATTGCTGCCAGTAACGCAGGATATCCTCGTCGACGATAAGCATGTCCTTCTTCGACAGCCCTTCGTCCAGAAGCGCCATCAGATAGGCACACTGGCGCTCCAGCGCGGCATAATCCAGATGGCCGAGGCTTTCCAGCCATTCGTCGAAGGCGGACTCCAATTCTACGTAATCGCCGCCGCGCGCATGCAAGACGATCCGCTCGCGGCAAGCGTCTGCCCGGCGCGTCCATTCCTTGCTTGAGCGGCCGCCGCTGTCCGCTGTCGCCTGGCGCGACTGAAAAAACATGCGCGCCCGGAGCTTCCGGTATTCCGCCAGAAAGGATGGGAGGAAATCCGTCTTTTCCCGAAAGCCGCCGGACGCCGGCTCGATCGTCATGCCGACGACGGACCCTTCCGTTCCGTCCTCCAAGGCGAAGGTAAATACCAGGCCGGTTTCGCCGTTACGAGGGCTCGCCGAACCTGTGTCCCCGTGATCGAAGGAGATCGCCTTCCACAGCCGTTCGTCGAACCAGATTCCCGCTTCCCGTGGCACGATCCGGAGACCGGCGAGCAAGGGAATGCTCACGGCGTCGATCCACTGCCTCACCTCTTGGAGCAGCGACATCTGCAGGGAGCTCCGGACCTTGTTTACGATTTCCCTGAGCTGTATGCGGTCCGCGGGCTTCAGCAAATAATCCGATGCCCCGTATTGCAGCGCCTGCCTCGCGTATTCAAAATCATCATACCCTGATATAATGACCACATGCATGGCCGGGTAACTGGCTTTCAGCCGCTTGAGGATGTCAAGTCCCCCAATCTCCGGCATGCGGATATCCAGAAAGGCCAGATCCGGGCGTACCACCTCAATCCGTTCCAGCGCCTGATGGCCGAATTCGGCGTCAAATATTTCGTCGTCCGGAAACAGCGCATTCAGCTTCTGGAGAATGCTCATCCGAACCTCGCGTTCGTCATCGACCACGCAAATTTTCATAATCGAACTTACTCCTTTCGGCCAACCTGGATGGAGTACGTCACACGCCAGGAGGTAGCCTATCGTGGTCCTGCCCGCATTCGTCATGCGTATCGTAAACCGGCTTAGCTTGAAATTCAAGCTATTCGTCTTGCTGATCCTGATATCCATCATCCCAATAACCTTGGTCGCTTATAACTCCAATACGTTCATGTTCCGCTCCGGAACGGGATATTCCGGCTCCATCTCCTCGCAATACGTGGATTTCGTATCGACGGAGTTGAACGCCTACCTCCAGAGCCTGAATCAATCCTTCGACCCTCTCTTCAGCTCGCCGGCCTTCGTTCATTACATGGGTACGCCGGACAGCTGGTTGAAGGATCAGGCTGAGGATCTCATGCGGTTCCGGCCGCTCGTCCGGAGCTCGCTGCAATTCCACCCCGAGGTGATCGGCGTGCTCTACATAGACCGCTTGGGGAAGGTGTACTTCGACTCCTATCAACGGCAGCTCGATCCGGCCTATGCTTTTGGCGAAGACCCTTGGTACCAGAAGGCGTTCCGGATCAACCGGAATGCGTTGAGCGAGCCGCACGCGATGCAATACGTGCTCTACAGCAAAGATACGACGTTCTCCTATATCCGGCCCATCCTGGACACGGATACCGGCGTAACGCGGGCCGTATTCGTCTTAGAAATCCAGGAGAACCGGGTCAAGAGCATGCTGCGGGGCGAGCAGACCGGACGCCCTGGTCAGGTGATCCTGATGCACACCCGAACCGGTGCCACCGTGTCGGAGACGCCGGTCGATTCCCGCGTTATGCGCGATTTCAATAACGCGCTGGTCGATCACGGTGGGTCGAATCAAACGTTCCTTTTCAGCTCGGGCCATACCGAATACCAAGCCAGCTATGCCGCGCTTCCCGACAGCGAATGGCTGGTCGTCTGGACCGCGCCCCTGAATACGATCAATAAGGCGGTGCGGCAGACGGTTCAACTGTCGCTGCTGATCGCGGTCCTCAGTCTGCTTACCGCGCTGATCGTGGCGTTTCCGGTTATGAGCGTCATTCTGCGTCCCCTGTACAAGCTTAAGGCCGGCATGCTGAATCTGGGACATGGCAAGTACGTGCCGATTCCGCAGGGCGGACGGTACGACGAGATCGGCTACCTGGTCCGCAGCTTCAACCAGATGCTGGAGAAGCTGCAGCGGATGGAGCGCGAGGTGTATCAGGCCAACCTGCGGGAAAAGGAGCGGGAGCTGCTGCAGCTGCAGGCCCAGATCAATCCGCATTTCCTGTTCAATACGCTCGAAACGATCGATTCCTACGCTTCCCGGAACAACGGCGACGCCGTCGGCGACATGGTGCAGTCGGTCTCGCGCATGATGCGCTTCACGGTCCGGAACGATAACGGCTGGGCGCCGCTCCGCGAGGAACTGGATTACATCCGAAATTTCCTGACCATCCATTACTATCGGAACGGCCAAGAGGTGAGCGCACGGTTCGACATTGATCCGGCGGCCATGGACGTGCCCGTCATGAAGCTCAGCATTCAACCATTTATCGAGAACGCGATCAAATACGGCTGGAGCCCCAACATGACGGCAGACGAATTCAAGCTCGTCGTGAAGGTGTCCCTTCAGGAGAATCGCTTGGAGGTCGACATCGAGGATACGGGCACCGGCATGCAACCGGACGTGCTCCGCCGCATCCGGCAGTTGATCGCGGAACAAGGCGAGTCGAAGGATCCCTATTTCGGGTCGCATACCGGGGTACGCAACACCTTCCGTCGGCTGTTCCTCGTCTACGGCAGCGAAACGGAGGTCGTCGTCGAGAGCGAGCCGGGCGCAGGAACGCGGTTCCGCTTCCGGATTCCAGCCGGACGATCATCGAACCGGTAAGTCCCTCTGCGCGATGAAACGAAAAAAAGGCAGTCCCGAACGGCGATCCGTTAGGGACTGTCTCTTTTTGATGTTCTCGGGTTTTCCGTAAAGGGTTACTCGACAGTTTTGACCCAAGTGCCGCTCTTCGCAGAAGCCATGATAGCATCGGATATCACATGAATGCGGTAGCCGTCGTGGAAGTTCGGCGATACGTCGGTATCGTTCACAATGGCGGAGATGAAGTCATGCGCTTCAATGATCTTCGTCTCGCCATAGCCGATGCCGAGCGCCGGAATCGGCCATAGCGCCGAGCCGTTCGGATGGGCGGGACCGGTATAGATCGTCCGGAATCCGCGGCGGTCGTCCGGATCGTCGGCGAAGCAGACCTGCAGTTCGTCGCGGCGTTCATAGTTGAACGCGATGGAGCCTTTTTCGCCATGGATTTCGAACGTCAGGAAGTTGTTGCGTCCCCACGCGTTACGCGTCGCTTCAATGCTGCCGACCGCGCCGTTCTCGAACCGGAGCAGCGTGCTGATCTCGTCGTCGACGTCGACGGCTCCCTTCTTGACGTCGCCGGAAGCCTTCACGGTTCCCAGCTTGTCGACCGGCCCGGACGATACCGGACGCTCCTTGATCCAAGTCTGCGCCGTACCCATGACCTCCGTAATTTCGCCAACCAGATAGCGGGCAAAATCGATGACGTGGGTGCCGATGTCGCCAAGTGTACCCGATCCTGCGATATCCTTCCGGAACCGCCAGGACAGCGGCGAATTGGGGTCGGCAGACCAGTCTTGCAGATAGGTCCCGCGGAAGTTCAGCACGCGACCGATCGCGCCTTCCTCGATGTATTTCTTCGCCAGGGCGACAGCCGGCGTCCGGCGGTAGTTGAAAGCAACCATATGCTTCACGCCGGCTGCGGTAACGGCATCCAGCATTTGCTTGGCTTCCTCGGTCGTCCGGGCAAGCGGCTTCTCGGAAATAATGTGCTTGCCCGCCTTGGCTGCCGCGATCGCGATTTCGGCGTGCGTATTGTTCGGTGTCACGATGTCGATAATGTCTATAGAAGGATCCTCGACAACCTTTCTCCAGTCGGAGGCGTAAGATTCAAAGCCGTAGCGGGCTGCAGCTTCCTGCGCCAGGTCGTCGCGGATATCCACGACCGTCTTACGGAACGGAATGGCCGGCGCCGGCCAGAAGAACATCGGCATCCCCGCATAGGCCAGCGAGTGGGCCTTGCCCATAAATCCGCCGCCGATCATTCCAACATTTAACGTACGCATATGTTATTCTCTCCTTCTCTGTTTGTACCTTATCGTTCGGAAGCGGAACTTCCGCATTTGCTGTACGCCTTATTACTTGGCCGCATCCTGAATCGTTTTCGGCGCTTCCGCATGGTATACGGTCTTCCACGAATCCAGGATGTTCTCCTGATTGACCGGCAGCGACGGGACTGCAACATAAGGAGGTGCCTCCTTGCCGAGCAGCGCATATGCGGCCAAGATAGCCTCCGCTACGCCCTGGTCGTACGGCAGCTGGGCGCCGAGACCCTTGATCATGCCGCCCTTGGCGATTTCCAGGGCAACGTTCGTGCCAAGATCGATCGTGGAGATGGCGAGATCGCTGCGGCCTGCCGAACGGGCGGCGGCCATGGCGCCTTCAGCCGGCACATCCCATACGACGAACATGCCCTTCAGCATGGAATGCTTGGTCAGCATCGCCGCGGCTACTTTCTCTCCGTCGTTCGGGCCTGCGATGCCGCCGCGCTCGACGATGTGAATATTCGGATACGATTCCTTGATCGTTTGCTCGAACGCTTCGGTGCGCTGCTTCGTCACGAAGAAGTCCGCATCATGGTAGATCACGCCGATGTCGCCTTCTTCGCCGATCGCTTTGGCGAGAATGTGCGCGGCTTCCACGCCGTTGCCGTAGTTGTCGGCGGATACGACGCTCACATAATCCTTGCCGGCTGTAAGACCTGCGGCTTTATTGTCCATGAAGACGAGCTTGACGCCCTGGGCGGCCGCCTTCTTGTACGCAGTGGCCGTGGATACTGCGTCGACCGGAATGCTGACGAGAATATTCGGCTTCTTGGCCAGAATCGTCTCGATATTGGCCACCTGCGTCTCCACCTTGAAGTTCGCGTCGGTCGTGGCGACGATCTCGATGTTCATCTTGGCGAACGTATCCTTGAGCCCCTTAAGCTGAGCGGCAGACCAGTCGTTGCCGGCATAGTGCATGGAGATCGCCGCCGTGTAGTTGCCTTCCTGGACCTTGGCCAGTTCCTCCGGCGAGAGCGACAGCGTTTTGGCGGAGACGGCGCTTTCGCCGTCGGGACCCTTGCTCAGGATGTCCTTGTCCGGCAGAGCCTGGTTAATGGTAATCGGGCCGTCGGCAGAGCCGGCCGCATCCGTTGTCCCGGCATTTGATGTCGTGTTGGCTGCGGTACCGGATACTGCGTTGTCTGACGCCTCGCCGGCCGTATTCGCATTCGAGCCTCCGTTGCCACAGGCAGCGAGAAGTAACAGGCAGACGAGCGTAATAGAAAGCAGGGTCGATCTTTTCATGGATTAGGTCCCCCCATTTGGTTTGTATGAACCTTCTATCGCAAATGCAGCGTATCTCTCAAATAGGCCCTGCTTATACTTGCCGCCTTCGCCGGATCATCGTGGCTATCCAGTTCGATCGTAACCCACCCGTCATAGCCCTGCTCCCGCAGAAGGCTTAGCATGTCGGCGAAGGGCTGTCCGCCTTCGCCGAGCGGAACGAATGCGCCCGAGCGGTAATCCTTGAAGTGAATGGTTGTGATCCGGCTGCCGTACTTCCGAATGACCTCCAGCGGATCGCCGCCTCCCGCTTCGATATGCGCCGTATCGGGACAAAGCGTAATGTCCGTAAGCAGCATGAGCCGATGCAGCTGGTCGGGGCGCTCCACCATGGTGCCCAGGTGCGGGTGATAGCTAGCGCGCAGGCCGTATTTCTTTGCAATTCCGGCAGCGCTGTCAAGCCCTTTGGCAAGCGCGGCAAAGTCCTCGTCCCGGATACCGGCAGCGCGGACGGCTCCTCCGCCGAGCACCAAATGCTCCGCGCCGGCTGCGGCGGCAAGCTTGGCCGTCTTCTCGATCTTGGCCATTTCGTCCGGGAGGATGTCCTCATAGATGAAGTTGGCACCGGTATAAACGCCGATCAGGGCCAAACCGCTGTCGCTTAGCAACCGGCGGAATTCGTCGATCCGGTTCTCGTACTGGACCAGGTTGCCGTCGAACAGCTCGATTCCCTGATAGCCGGCGGCCGCAATGTCGCGGATCGCCTGCTCCGTGGAGCCGTTGGCCAGATAGTACGAATCTTTGACCGACGTCACCCCGGCAGGATGGCCGACAACGCCGCCCCATGTATTGGTCTGATAGCCGATTTTCATGTTTCATTCTCCTTCCCTTTCGATGACAGCGTCTTCATATTCCTGCAACGCGACAGGCACGGTTGGCTGCTAAGCTAAGTATAAAACGCATTGCGAGCCAGAATAAGCGGAATAAATTAGCCGGAAGCGCGGGTATTTTTAGCGTCGGTTGTTTCGCGCCATCAAGGATCCCGAAAGCAACGAAAACAGCCTCGCGGTCATGGTGCTCCCGGAGGCTGTTTTCGTTCGTATATTCATTAAAGGCATGCGGGTTGCCGCACGACTTCATGCCGATGCCGATTCGTGCTTATTCTCCTCCCTCGTACCACAGCTCCAGCGGCAGCCCGACAAGCCCTTTGCCGATCCATTCCCGCGCAATATTGTTCGATGGTCCCATCGCGATTCCGGCGCGCGCGTCGCGGAACAGCCGTTCGAAAATCCCTTTCTTGTACCCATAGCCGCCTGTTACATCCAGCGCCGCCTTCGTTGCTTTATTGGCTACCTCGGCCGCGTGAACTTTGAATTCGACGAGCGGCAGCAGCAGCTCCACCTGCGGACGGCCCTGCGCCTGCAGTTCGTCCAGCTGCTTCGCCAGCGAAATTTGCCACGGCTTCAAGCTTGAGATGAGCACCTGCACCTCGGCCAGCTGCTGACGGATGATTTGGTAATCCGCCAGACGTTTATTGAAATCTCGATGAACCATATTTTTGACGTACGCGACCGATGCTTCAAGCGCCGCTTCCGCAACGCCGAGCCAAGTCGAGCCGAGTCCGATCAAATAGACCGGCGACACGCCGCTTTCGAGTATTTCGCGGCCTTGTCCTTCCGTGCCAAGCTTATCCTGCGGCGCGACCCGCACGTCCTCGTAGGTAATCGGTCCGCTATGATTGCCGCGAACGCCAAGCGCCTCCCACACGCCTGGCTTAATCCCCGGCAGCGTGCCGTCGACGATGAAGAAGCTGACGTCTGTCGGCGTCTGCGCCCCCGGCGTGCGTGTCTGGAACACATAGAAATCCGCTTGCCCGGAGCTTGTCGTGAACGATTTTTCCGCGTTTAGGATGTAGTCCTCGCCGTCCCGCGAAGCCTCGCTGAAGTTAAACCACCAGTGTCCGCCGGATGCCTTCTCGCTTGTGGAATACGTGCCGATGGAGCCGCCGCGTACCGGCTTCAGCCAACGTTCCTTCTGATCCTCGTTGCCGTACAAGGCGATGGTTTGAACGGCTCCAACGTGCATGACATAGACTAGCGACGTAGACGGGCAGCCTTTCGCAACCTCCTCGGCAGCAATCGCGAACGCGACATGGTCGAGTCCCCGGCCGCCATAACGCTCCGGAATGAGGACCCCGTTCCAGCCAGCTTCCGCCAAGGCCTCCAGGTTTTCTCTCGGGAAGAGCCCTTCTCGGTCTGTAATTTCAGCGCGAGGCTTGATCACAGCTTCTACGATTTGGCGGATTTCGGCCCGCAGGCTTTCGTAGTCCGGCCCAGCGTTAACCTGATTCACTTGTGTACTCATCGAACAATCGCTCCTTTGTATATGAGTTGATTTGTCACTCCGTCGCCTTTTTCATGAATGAGCTTCACGTGGCCGACGTGCTGAGCAGCGCCGCTTCCTTCTCCCGCACGAGCGGAATGACCTTCTCGCCGAACGCTTTAATGTCCTCGTCATAATGAAGGAATCCCGTCAGGATAAGATCGACGCCGATTTTCTTCAGCTCGATGATCCGGTCCGCAACCTGCTCCGCCGTTCCGATGAGGCCGGTCTTGAAGCCGTCATTGTACTGCACGAGATCGTCGAAATTGGAATTCGCCCACATGCCCTCGCGCTCCGGCGATGCTTTACCCGCGAACTGAACTTGGCTTCGGAAGCCTTCAACCGCTTCAGGGTCGGCATAATCGATAATGTCCCGCAGTACCTGGCGCGCTTCTTCTTCCGTGTCGCGAACGATTACGAACGCATTGACCCCAAAGTTCAGCTTGCGATTCTCGGCGGCGGCGAGTCGGGATACCTCCTCGATCTGGGCGCTGAACCCGTCTATCGTATTGCCGTTCATAAAGTACCAGTCGGACACCCGCGCCGCCATTTCGCGGGCTGCAGCCGAATTTCCGCCTTGGAAGACAGGAGGGAGAACGCTCGGCTTCGGCTTGTGCGGGGCTCCGTTAATCCGGTAGAAATCGCCCCGAAAATTCGTCTCCTCCTCCGTCCAAAGCTGCCTCAGCACGCGAATGAACTCCTCCGAGCGGCGGTAACGCTCGTTATGGTCGAGCCATGGTTCGCCGAACCCGTGAAACTCGCCTTTGAACCAGCCGCTCACGATATTGACGGCAGCCCGCCCCCGGCTGATCTGGTCGATCGTCGAGATCGCCTTCGCGATCGTTCCCGGATGCCAAAGCCCAGGCAGTACGGCCGCAATCAGCTTCAGCTTCGACGTCACCGTGGCAAGGGCCGACGCAAGCGCGACCGCCTCCAGCTGATTGTCGGCGCCGTAACTGGCAATGAACCTCGTCTGAAGCAGCGCGAAATCAAAGCCTGCCTCCTCCGCTTGCTGGGCATAGCGCGCATTATCCTCGTAGGACCAACCGGTTTTTTGCGGAATTTTGGAAATGACCAAGCCCCCGCTGACGTTCGGAACCCAATAAGCAAACTTTAATGACACGATTGCTCACCTCTTCGTAAAATGTTGATCTATAGACAAGGGCAAACCCTTTTCTAATGAACGAAAGGACTAGAAAAGGCACCTGAAGCATTCGTTCAGGCGCCTTTAGTGGTCTAATCGGCTGGAAGCTCGTTATGAAGTTGCGGATGATGCGCTGTTCACGCGATGCTCTGGAATTTTGTTATTGGCGATCATTTCGCCGAACGGGCTAAGAAATGAACGTTCGTCGCTGCTTCCCGTCCTCGAGTAGCCAAGCTTCGGGAACAGCAGCTCCGCCGTCCGGTAGGCTTCCTCCAGATGCGGATAGCCCGATAAGATAAACGTCTCGATGCCGAGCGCCTCATATTCGCGGATTCGTGCCGCCACTTGGTCGGGATCTCCAACCAGCGCAGTGCCGGCGCCTCCACGTACAAGACCGATTCCAGCCCATAAATTCGGACTGATGACCAGCTTCGAGCGGTCGCCCTTGTGCAGCTCGGACATCCGTCTCTGTCCGACCGAGTCCATCCGATCGAAAATCTTTTGCGCGGAGGCTATCGTCTCTTCATCCAGATGGGCGATCAGCTCATCTGCCGCCTGCCACGCCTCCGCTTCTGTCGGACGGACGATAACATGCATCCGTATGCCGAACCGTAACTTGCGTCCCCGCTCTGCCGCGAGCTTACGCATCCGGGTTATTTTCCGCTCGACCTGATCCGGCGGCTCGCCCCATGTTAAGTAGACATCGACATGACCGGCCGCCACCTCGAGCGCAGCATCCGAGGAACCGCCGAAGTAGAGCGGCGGATAAGGCTTCTGGATCGGCGGGTAGAGCACATTGCCGCCTTTAACCTGAAGGTATTCACCGTTATAGTCGACTTCTTCGCCCTCGAGCTCCTTGCGCCAGATCGTCAGAAATTCGTCCGTCAGCTCATAACGTTCGTCATGCCCGAGGAATAACCCGTCTCCTTCGAGCTCCACCGGATCGCCGCCGGCCACCACGTTGATGAGCAGCCTTCCGTTCGAGAACCGGTCGAATGTAGCCGCCATTCTCGCCGCCGTCGTCGGCAGCACCAGTCCCGGCCTTACAGCGACGAGAAACTTGAGCTTCTCCGTGACAGGGATGAGCGAAGATGCGGCAATCCAGGCGTCCTCGCACGATTTTCCCGTCGGGAGCAGCACCCCGGCGAAGCCAAGCTCATCGGCTGCTTGAGCGACCTGCTTGCAATAATGAAACGTGACCGCGCGGGCCCCTTCCCTCGTTCCCAAATATCGGCCGTCGCCATGGGTCGGAATAAACCAAAACAGCTCCATGCAAGTTCCTCCGCCCTTATGAAATCAAATGGTCTTTATCCCGCCCTTGCTGTTCGCTTTAAGCAGCTTCCAAATCGGAGCCGTTAGCGACTCTTTATCGAACCGGTTGTAATGATTCGCCAGCCCCCGGATCGGATCGCCGGCGTAAAACCGTTCGTACAGCTGATGCCTTGCGCCCAACGGGCTGCCGATTAAATCCCAGGCCAGCTTGAACAGCTCTACCTTCTTCTCCGCGCTCACGCTGGCGCCCTCGAAGTAGCGGTGCATCAGCTCCGAGATCGGCCCGTAGAAATCCTCGATGCCCGACGGCGTCTGCACGAAGCCTCCAGCCCCGACCTGCTGCAAAATTTCGACGGCGCGGGGGTAATATTTCGTCCCAAGGCTTCTCGCCGTCTCGATAAGCTGCAAATCCGGCACCAGCACGCCGGCTTCGTCCGGAACCGCCTTCGCCTCGGAGGCGATCACGAGCGCCTTGATGACGTCCATCTGCGTAATCAGCTCGCCCAGCTTTTCCTGGATGTGCAGAAAGCCTTGGACGCCGATCGCTTCGGCGACGGCAAACGCAACGCCGGTGATGAACTCCAGCTTGGCGACGAAGCGCACGACATTCTGATGAAAGGCCAATCCGTTCGCCGTCTTGTTCGCCCGTAAACTAAGCACCTTCTCGGGATCGCCGTACAGCAGCACCCGTTCCCAAGGGATAAGCACATCGTCGAAGAACAGGACGGCATCCATCTCGTCATAACGGCTGCTCAGCGGATGGTTGAGCTCCCGGGTATCCGCGAACGATTCGCGGCAGACGATGTGCAGCCCCGGCGAGTTCGCCGGAACGATCAGCACATGCGCATGCTTGCGGTGCCGGGACTGAAACTGCAGGAACGAGAAGATAACGAAATCATGCGTATACGGGGCGCCGGTCGCGATCATTTTGGCTCCGCGTACGACGATCCCCTCCGACGTTTCCCGCACCACGTGAAGAAATCGCTCCGAAATGCGCCCGTCATCAAGTCCGCTGGAACGGTCGATCTGCGGATCGATGATGGCCGTCGTCAGAAATAAATCGCGGTCCCTCGCCTCTTCATAGTACGCCGTTATTTTGTCTGCAAAATGCGGATCAAGTACCGTCAGCTCCCTGCGCGCCGCATACCATGCCGTTATGAGGGAACGGGCATAATCCGACAGGCGGCTCATCATTCCGTGCGTTTCCGCCGACCAGTACGCAAAGGACCGGCTTCGCTTGGCCAGTTCAAGCGGCGTATACGGAACGAGAAACGAGCTGTGCGCATACTGCCCTTTGTCTGGAACGAGGAAACCGACCTTATCCCGCTCATGCGGATCATCCAGCATGTTAAACAAAGCTTTAATCGTATTTAACGTCCCCTTGAACGCAGCGTGCTCCGGCACATGGTGCACCTGCTCACCCTCCAGCCATACGCTGCGTCCGTCATGAAGACTCGCAATAAACCTCTCTCCCCGCAAACTGGCCCTCCTTCTTGGTGCGAATTCAATAATTTCCGATTGATTTGATCGGCTTTGTTTATTATGATAGCTATTAACCAAAATCTATCAACAATCAATAATTCTGGATTCGATGCTTAACAGACGGAATTTGAGAAATTGTGGGAAAACAAAGAAATAACCTACACTTGCCGCATTTGGGGACAGCTGCGAACGGCTGATAGGTGGCGGGGTGCAGCGCTCGTTTTCTTGGAAGACCTGATCCACCAGACATCTGGAGGTCCATGTTTAGTGTCGGTTATCCGACAGATGACCAGAATATGTTGGACCAGAGGTGACGAAAGGATGAATGTTAACAAGGGGCTCGACCGCCGCATTGTACGTACGCGCAGCATGATCTGCGAAGCTTTTCTCTCCATTTTGCACCGCAAAGTTTACGACGAGATCAGCGTGGTCGATATTGCCGAGCAGGCGAATATTAACCGCTCGACCTTCTATGCGCATTTTATCGATAAAGAGGATTTACTCGACAAAATGGTCGCGGATAAAATGGAGCTGCTCTCCGCGTTAATTCACAATCCGTCTGATGCAGCGGGGTTAACGCCCGCCTTTAACGCTCCCGATCCGATTTTTCTGACCTTGTTCGAGCATGTGTTCGAGTACGATCATTTCTATCGGGTCATGCTGCTGGGCACGACGGCCGGAAATTTTCGCGCCGCCTTAAACGGGATTGTCCGCGAAAGCTTTTTTATCCGCATTTCCAAGCTCGGCATGGATCAGAGGCTCCAGGTGCCGCTGGACGTGCTGCTCGACTACATCAGCCTTTCGACCTGCGGTATTATCGAACGATGGCTGGAGGGCAACAAGGTCTATTCCCCGCACCATATGGCGCTCCAACTGACCAGACTCGCCTTTCTTGGGGTTTATAAATCGATGGGGGCCGTGGAATAAAACAGGGAAGCTTGCGCAATCTGATAGCCGAAGCTCGGCTTCGGCCACATATCTGATTCCATTTGTTGCTCACTAGGCTACAATAACAACTTTTTGGGGTCATGATTTACTAGCAGCCAGCCAGCTTGCGCCATTAAGACAGCAGTAATTCATCAGTTCATTACTCTTGCAGCTCAGGAAAAAGCAAGGGCACCCGATCTCGGGTGCCCTTGCGCGATCATGATATTAAGGCGTAACAACTGTCTCGTTTCCTGCTATATCGCGTGTCCACTTATGTGCTTGAGAGGCCTCTTCAATCTCTTCGAACGCCCAGTGTGATGAATCGACATCAGGGAATGAAGAACTTCTTACCCCCTGAAGCGGGCCTCTCTGGAATAATCGATTAAGCACCTTAACCGCTTCAGCTCGCGTTAGCTCCGCATCAGGACGGAAGCTACCATCCGCATAACCGATCATGATGCCCGACTGCTCGATCGCGGCGATTGCCTGGCTAGCCCAATGCGATTCTTGTACGTCGCGGTAGTTAGCCGTTCCTTCTTTGAGCGGCGTACCCGATTTCAATAGCCAGCGATATACAATGGCCGCCATCTGTGCACGGGTAATCTTACCCTCTGGACCGAAGACAACGTTCGTATAACCCTTCATAATGCCATGATCATGGACAGAAGCAATGTACCCCGCTGCCCAATGCCGCGTTGCAATATCCGCGAAGCTTGCTTCTCCGCTTGGTACAGACGTTTCCTCAAGGTTGCGCGCCAGCATAGCTGCCATTTCGGCGCGTGTCACAAACGCACCTGGACGGAAAGTATGATCGACGAAGCCCTTGATATACGGGCTGTGCTCCGGCATCTCGCCAGCCTTTTCATCGACATGCAGAATGGTGAAGGTACTAAATCCATCGACATCGAATTCAAGTCCGAGCAGAGCGGCGCTCGCGCCGTATTGGACCACCCTCGGCTTCTGTACGATTTGTTTCGATCCGTCGCTGTGTTCAATATAGATGACCAATTGCTCAAGGAAAGCTTCCCGTTCGGCTGCATTTTCAGGCAGTTGAACATCCTTCAGCGGTAGAATCAGCGTCACTTGACGGCTTTGCATGTTGGTCTCTATGGTCATTGGACGAGCGACTGCAGTCACTTCCTGTCCATTGGCCAGCGCCTGAACGGACTGTTCAACTCTCGCACGCTCCTGCAAGACCTCACGCTCTTGCTTGGACTTCAATGGAACGAGCTTGAAGTATAGGTCATCAGTTTGGAACGTATTCAACGATTCTTGCGGTACGACAATTCTGACATTCTCCGTATAGACCTCAAGATTAATGCCGCCGCCAACGAGTGCCTTTGTCGCTTCCTTCGGTACTGTGAAGTCTACCTTCGATACCTTATCCGTTTCATCCGGAATCACGACACGGGCTGTGTCATCTCCGGATTGCGCCAAAATCTTGACCGTCTCTGCGGCCCGCTCGGTCGTTAATGTTACATCGTCCCGAATCGTTCCGGCGGACTCTGTAATCCGCTTGATCGGTGTCTTATTCACGATCGGTCCCTTACCTACGCTGCCAGTCTGTACTTCGACAGTGATTTCCTCGACGGCAGGTCCAGGTGACGATGTCACGGATGGGGTGCCCGGGTTGTTGATCGCAATCGCTGGCGTCTCGAACTGTAATTTGGCCGGATGCGCTTGTACATTCGGTATGGCTGCAAGATCCTGTGCCACAATGTACAGATCGTAGCGGGTATTGTCCGTCAGATTCTGAAGATCAATGGTCTTCGCCGTATCGGCCGCAACCGAATCTGACCCATGCAGCGTCACCGGGTGATTCCGGCTGTCTACTCCTGCCTTAACCTGCGCCGATGTTGGGGCAGCGGCGTCACGAGGCAGCACCAGGTAGAATACCGTGCCCGCCTCATTCTCCTGAACGCTGAACTGTGCCGTGTGATAGCTAACGGACACCATCTTCGGGTATCCGGTTGCATGAACAGGAGCTGTAGCGTCTACTGTATGGATCGCAAGCATGACGGGACTCAGCTGCAGGTTCGGTGTCCGTTCATCGTCCTCTGCGATCACATACAGATCGTAGCTGGTCTCTGACATAAGCCCTGCAATCTGCAGCGTCACTGCCTGATGGGCCATCGGCACAAGCTTAGCGCCTCGGATGTTCGCTGCTGCGCCGCCACCGTCTAGTCCTGCCTTCACCTGATTCGCTGTCGGAGCCGTATCGCCATGCAGGACAACGATATAGTAGACCTTGCCTGCCTCATCCAACGCTGCCTCAAGCTGGGCAGCTTCGCCGGTAACCTGCGTCAGCTTCGGATACGTCGGATCGAATACGGGCGGCGTCAAGTCTACAGGCGTAATGACGAGCTTCCTTGCCACAAGCTGTTCATTCGGTACGGGTTCATCATCCTCTGCCAGAACATACAGATCATATGGCGTGTTGGCAGCAAGTCCCGTGATCATGAACTCATCGGGCGTATTCTCTCCGAACACTTTGGAGCCGGAGAACAATGCCTGCTGTCCGAGTACATCCAATCCGCCTTTGACCTGCAGCGGCGTCGGCGTAGAACTGCCTTCCGGCAGAACCACGTAATATATCGTCCCTGCTTCATTAATCTGTGCAGCGAATTTCGCTGAATTGACCGTCACCTGCATTACCTTCGGATAGGTCGGAGCGAATACCGGAGGCGTGACGTCCACGGGTATGATTCCGATCTTCGTGGCGGCAAGCTGCACATTCGGGATTGGCTCATCGTCTTCTGCAAGAACATACACATCGTAGTAGGTCTCAGAGGCAATCCCGGTGATCGTGAACTCATCCGCTGTATTCGCCGCGAAAGCTTTGGAACCGGAGAAAAGGGCCGGCTGTCCATACGCATTCAGGCCGCCTTTGACCTGCGTACGGGAGGGAACATAATCGCCGGATGCGACAACGACATAAAACACCTTGCCGGCTTCATCGATCTGTGCGGAGAACTTCGCTGCGTTGGCCGTCACCTGCGTCACCTTCGGATAGGTTGGTGCAAATACCGGCGGTCTGTCGTCCACAGGCCTAATCTCCAGCTTCGTAGCCGCAAGCTGCACGTTCGGCGTCGGCTCATCGTCCTCTGCGAGGACATACAGATCATAGAGCGTTTCTGCGCCGAGCCCCGTTAATGCGAACTGATCGGTCTGATACGCTTGAAATGGTTTGGAACCATGGAACAGCGCCGCCTGGCCCTGCCCGTCCAATCCCCCTTTAACCTGCGCCGGTGTCGGGAATTGACTACCTGCCGGGACAACGACATAATAGACCGTCCCTGTCTCGTCGATGTTCGCAAGCAATTGTGCCGTGCCCGTTCCAGCCTGCGTCACCTTCGGGTAGGTTGGGGCAAATACCGGCGGCGTCAGATCTGGAGGATTAAGCGCCAGCTTCACGGTGCTGCGCTGCAGGTTCGGCGCGTCTGCCCTGTCTTGCGCGATAACATACAGGTCATATACCGTATTTGGCGTCAGTCCCGTCACGTTAATAACGTCTTCCGTATAGCCGGAGACCACTTTAGACCCGCGAATCCCAACCAGCTGATCATTATAGTCCATACCTGCTCTAACTTGAGTTGGTAACGGACTTCTGGCTCCCCGCGGGAGCACAACATAGAACACCGTGCTGTCCTCATCCAGTTTAACGAATAATTCCGCTGTGCCGTTCGGGTTTAACTTCGCTTTTGGAAAAGTCGGCAGAAACACCGGCGGCGATTGATCCAGCGTACGCACGGCTACCTTTACCGATTGCGCCTGAAGATTCGGAATGAGCGCTTTGTCCTCTGCGACAAGAAACACGTCATACTCGGTCTCTACTAAATTCTCGATGATCACAGTCCCGTCGTACGTATTCGCTCTTACGTCGATGACGCCTTTATAGGCTGCCAGCGCACCCAAGCTGTCCTTGCCCGCCTTAACCTGCGTTGCGGAAGGCTGGCTTGCCCCCTTAGGCAGTGCAACGTAATACACTTTACCCGCTTCATTGATCTTGACGGCGATCGCTACAGCATTCGCTGTGGTTTGAATCACCATCGGGTAAGTCGGCAGAAACTCGGGAGGCGCATCCGCCTGCGGGGTTGGCAGAGGGATAGGCGTATTCGCCCAGCTCAGAAACGGCATGCCGTTCGTCGGCATGGCATTTTGCATCACCCATATCCCATTGAAGTTCAGTCCGGAGAAGTAGGATTGCGTTTTCATCTGAGCCGTGGTGAACCCTCTAATTCCCGATGGGGCCGGGAACAGCGCTGCTGAGTCCGTGAATTGGAATACCTGGTTGTCATAGTGATCGTTATTCACGCCTGTGTTCGCATTCGTCACCAGCTGTCCGAACACGGGTCCCACGCTTGCCGGAGTTATGCTCGTTGTTACTTGGGCCATATGAATATTGGCTGTATTATAGCTCTGGGTCACTTCCAGCCGACCGCCTGCCTGCTGTTCCGCATAACCAATTAATCCACCGAAGCCTGCCGCGCTACTCGCATTCGAGTACAGCTGCCCGAGTGAAAAGTTATTCTGAACCCTCACTTTGAGAGGGGCATCAATATATCCAATGAGGCCTCCAACATAGGACCCGCCCGTGACATCCTTTATCGCATAGGTCGCTAATACATTGGTACCGTCATTGTCAGTGTCGCTAAGGTTGTCTTTGCCTTGTACATAACCGATCAGCCCCCCGACACGGGTTCCCCCGGTAACATTCGCATTCGTGAACACTTGCTCCACATGGAGGTCCTTCCCTGAACCGATAAAGCCGCCTACTCCTTGCCCCTGCGGCACATTCACCGTTCCTTCAGCGGATGAGTCACCGAACGTGCTCTCTTCACTCTTTCCGACCATGCCGCCGAACCCTTCATTCACAAGCCCGGTATCTTGGCCGCTGGTCACATTCACTTTGGCGGTGACTCGAGTAAACATTGAACCGTCGCTGTAACCGACCACGCCTCCGATGCTGGCGTATCCGGAGACGGTGCCCGTCACCTGGACATCCGATATAAGCGCATCATTCTCCACATGCCCGGCAACAAGACCCGCTTCCTGAGAACCATGAATCTCTCCCTGAATGATATTCAGATTCGTCACTCTTGCATAATTCAATGTGCCGAACAAGCCAATTCTCGATGAAGAATCGCCTGTTATCTGCAGCCCGTATATACTGCGTCCCATCCCTAAGAAGTTGCCATTGAATGGGGTATCCGCTGTCCCGATCGGGGTCCAGGGCGCTGTCAATGTAATGTCATTCTTCAAGGCGAAATAATAGTGCTTGTCCACATACTGCGCAAGTCCTACATTCTTCAGCTGCTGTTCGGTCTCGATAATTAGAGGGCTCTCCAACGTACCGGAACCGCCCGAGAAGTGGGGTTCTTCTGCCTCTGTTCCCGGGTTTTCCGCTGACGCCGTCCTAATTCCGCTCAAAGGCTGGAGCAGCAGCGCCAGTACGAAGATGGCAATCAGCCACTTGTTTCTTGATGTAATTACACTCATGCTGCACTTCCCTCTTCCATGTATAAAATAAGATAAATACGCCACTCCATTTCTGACTAATTCGGCTCAATACGCACACTCAAAAAGTCCCTCGGCACCTAAGGTGCACTTATCATAGCGGACATGATTAACGTGATTCTTTCATGGTGCAGTCTCCTTAGTTTCATAGTTGTTTAGACAAAGTTCTACATAATTCTACACGATTCTACCTATTTTAGATATATGTTTGCCGCTAACAATATGCAGTAGCTTTGAGATTGGCCTCTCCGGATAGCTCCTGCTTTATTTCCAGCGGATACAAAGTCAAAGCAAAAGGCACCTCTCCGGGTGCCTTATCGCCTATTATTGCAGCTTCAACTTCCAAAATTTATGGCTTTTTGATTGCTTATTTACAGATTTAATCATAGGCCTCCACAGGATCAACGCGCTGCGAATCGGCCATATTCGCAACAGCCCGGTACAGATTCGGCGGATATTCGGCGATCCTGTGGCATAAGTACAAGTACCATTCATGGCCGTAGGTCAAATAAATGCGAACCGGATAACCGGCTGATTTCAGCCTGCCGCCAAGCTCCGGCCGGATGCCGTACAGCATCTCCAGCTCCGCGCCACGCATCGTCAATAGACCTCGCCGTATCGCTTCCTCTATGATGCGCTCATCATGCGTAGCAATTGAAACCCGGTGTCCGTCTCCGAGCGCCTTTTCTACAAGCTGCAAATATCGTACATTCAGCGCTTCGGATCGCGAGATCGCGACCTCGACCGCTTCCTGGTAGGCGCCTTTCACGATGCGTATCCGCCCCGGTAAAGCTGCTAGCGCGGGTAAATCATCCGGCGTCCGATGTAAATGCGCCTGCAGCGTAATGCCGATATTCGGATACCTGGACGCGGCCCGCTTGTATACCTCCAGGATCCGCTCTGTTTTAGCGGACTCTTCCATGCTGACGAACAGCTCCAATTCTGCTACCTGCGCTCGTGCCGCTATTTGGGCTAAGTTCGTATAAGCAAGCTCGGTATCCAGCATCAGTCCGATATGCGACAAATCGAACGATACGCGGGCGGATCCCCCCTTTTGACCGAGATCATCGATCAGCGCGGTTATTTCCTCAACGGCCGCCTCGCATTCCTCGGCATGAGCCGTACTCTCGCCTATGTACTCTAGCGATATGGCATAACCTTTGGCAAGAAGCCGCTGACCCGCTCCGAGCCCGTCTATTCGGGATTCCCCTGTTACATACTGTAAAGCGGCCTTTTTCAGCAGCCCGTATAGCAATGGGGATTACTCCACATAGGCCTTGATATCCGTTCGTCTGGCGACCGACTTAAGAGCGTCTGCTGCTCGCTGTTCCCATTCCTTGTTATCGTGCATATTACGTTTTTCCCCCTTCTACAAGTACTTCAATTGTACTTGGGCGGAAGGACGCAATATTGTAAAAAATTGCTCTTCTATATCGACATCGCATATTGCCTAGGCGTCGCCCCTACGATTTTCAAAAAAGCCTTTGTAAAATGACTCTGGTCATAATAACCCGCCTCCGCCGCGATATCGACGATCGGACGCCGTTTCTCCAGTTGGGTTTTGGCATGATTGATGCGCAGCAAGTTTTGATAGGCATGAGGGGGCAGATGGCTCCCTTTCTTGAAAAGTCGGATCAGATAAAAGCGGCTGATCCCCGTTTCCTGCTCCAGCTGCTCAAGCGTCACCCGCTCGGTAAAATTTGCCTGCAAGTAGTCTTTGATCAGCTTCACGTATTTTTGCTCCCGACCACCCGGCGAGCCTGCGTGCCCCAGGTCATTCTCGTTAGGGTCAACCAAAGCTTGCACCAGTTCAATGAGAGCCGTCTCGGTTTCAAGCGGGGAACCGCCGCCTGCAAGCGCGCCTATCGTGCGATTTAATCGTTCGCGGCACGCTTCATTCTTGCCCCCGCCCACCAAGAACGGGATGTGCAGCCGATTAAGCTCCGCCGGTTCAAGGCCTTGCAGCCAGTCGGGGCAGATAAACAACATCTTGTACCGCCATTCCACGTCCGGCTCCGGATGGCAGGCATGCAGCATCATCGGCGGAAAACTGATCATTTTCCCAGCTTCCACCTGAATCTGTTCGCCGTCGCACCAGGCGTTCGTGTGGCCAGCATCTATGAGCCCGACCGAATATTCCTCGTGAAAATGCCTTTGGTAGGCCAGATCTTCCGCCGTACAGTGCTTCCCCTCCAGAAAAGGCAGCGCCTCATCCCGGTAAAACGTAACTTCAGGCATGCTTTCTCCCTCCATCCCGGCTCTGTCGATACTTTTTGAATATCGCTCAACTCTTTATTCGCTAACCATAAATATCAGGCGTTCTTCCGTGATAAAACCATTTTTCATATAAAATCTTTCAGCAGGCAAGTCTCTGCTTGTCATTTTTCCCGGGTCCAACCATCATTCCAAGGATCTTGATTAAACACCGTTATAAATAAGTTGATACAAGCTGGAAGGTCTTCGGGAAGATACGTTCTAAAAAGCATAAAGCAGCTCCTTCTCCAACGACATATACGTAATTAAGGTTCGTCAGAAACCAAAAGTATCCTTCTTTTATGAGATACGTAGGTTCTTGTCATCCGGCATCGAATCTCGAATGCCCTTATGTGTCGAATGACAAGTTGTTAGGTATTGCCATGGCTTCTCCCGGTCTCAACGCAAAAAAGAGCTGCCTCGTTTGAAGCAGCCCCCAGCCAACAACGAATCATCATTTCCCCGCTTTTTTCCGGTTGGCGATATCGAGCCAGACCGCGAACACGAGAATACTTCCCTTCACGACGTACTGCCAGAACGATTCGAGCCCCATCAGCGACATCCCGTTGTCCAACGAGGTCATCACCAGCGCGCCGATAATGGCGCCCGTCACTTTACCGGAGCCGCCCATCAACGAGGTCCCGCCAATGACGCATGCCGCGATCGCATCCATCTCCGCCATATTCCCGGCCGATATGGTAGCCGATGACAGACGGGAGGTCAGCACGATCGAGGCGATCGAGGCCAGCAAGCCGCTGAAGACGAAGACGCCGAGCGTTCTGCGCTTGATATTGATGCCGGACAAACGAGCCGCCTCCGCGTTACCGCCAATGGCGTAAATATGGCGCCCCAGCGTCGTCTTGGCGGCGATGAGGGAGAAGATAACGGCCAGCACGATAACGAATATGATCGGGAACGGAATGCCTTTATAACTGTTGACGACCGTTACGAAGGCGATCACAAGCAGACTTGCGCCTGCCGCATACAGCAGATCGAACGTGAGCGGTGACACCGTAAAGCCGTACTTCTGCCTCGAAGCGCGGCTTCGGAACGAAGACCAGACGATGCAGATAATGGCGGCCGCGGCCAGCAACCAGCCGAAGCTCCGGGCAAAATAGGCGTTGCCCAGCATGGCGAAGGCAGAATCGGAGACGGAGATCGTCGTCGAATGGGTGACGCCCATCAACACGCCCCTAAAGACGAGCATGCCGCCAAGCGTGACGATAAATGCCGGAACCGCCTTGTAAGCGACAAGCCAGCCCTGGAGCAGGCCGAGCGCCACCCCGGCCGCCAATGTTCCGGCGATGACGACAACGGTTGGCATCCCCCACCAGTTGCTCATGATCGCGGCGATCCCGCCCGTTAGACCGACGATCGAGCCGACGGACAGATCGATATGGCCGGCCACGATAACAAGCACCATCCCGATGGCCAGTATCGCCGTAACGGACATTTGGGTGAACAGATTGGATAAATTGCGCGGCGTCAGGAACGTATCGTTCATGAGTCCGAATAAAAGCCAAATGAGAATCAACGCGCCGACCATCGTGTAGGCGCGGACATCCATTTTGCCGATCAACTTTGCCTTGACCGGCATAAGGGCCGCGGCTTGATCCGCCGTTTGCGAAATAGGTTGCACGGTTATTTCCCTCCTGTGGCGGCCTGCATAATCTTCTCTTGCGTCGCTTCCCGGTAGTCCAGCTCCTCGACGAAGCGGCCCTCGCACATGACCAGAATCCGGTCGCTCATCCCGAGTACCTCCGGAAGCTCCGACGAGATCATGATGATGGCCACCCCTTGTTCGACCAGCTGGTTCATCAGGCTGTAAATTTCATATTTGGCCCCGACGTCGATCCCCCGGGTAGGTTCGTCCATGATGAGAATCGTCGGTTCGGACATGAGCCATTTGCCGATGACGACCTTCTGCTGATTGCCGCCGGATAAGGTGCCGACCGGCGTTTCCAACGAAGCCGTCTTTGTTTTCAAATCCTGCACGTACTTCTGGCCCCACTTGATCTCTTCGTTTCCATTGATCCACCCGAAGCTCGATACCCGGTTCATGGTGGCAAGCGTCGTGTTCGTCTTGACGTCCATCGACAATACGAGCCCCTGGCGCTTCCGGTCTTCGGTCACCAGCGCCATGCCGGCCTTGATCGCGCCTTCGACGGAGCGGATGCGAACCGGCTTGCCGTTGATCCGCACTTCCCCTTCCGACTTGCCTTCATAAGCGCCGAACAAGCTCGTCACGAGCTCCGTTCTTCCCGCGCCCATCAGGCCGGCAATGCCTAAGATTTCGCCTTTGCGCAGCGTGAAGCTTACGTCGCGGATCACTTTCTGATTAGCCTTCTCCTTATGCCACACCGAGTAGCCGGCCACCTCCAGCACGACATCCCCCGGCCGGCGCGGCACGCGGGGATAACGCTCCGTCAGCTCCCGCCCCACCATCAGCGACACGACCTCGTCATCGTTCGTATCTTTGCGAGCAAGCGTCGCGATCGTCTGGCCGTCCCGGAGGACCGTGATGGTGTCGGCCAAGCGGAAGACTTCGGGCATCTTGTGGGAGATGTAGATACAGGATACCCCCTCCGCGCGGAGCTGGTTCAGAATGCCCATCAGAATCTCGACCTCGCTTTCGGTCAGCGCGGCGGTCGGCTCATCCAGAATAAGAATTTTCGCATGCTTGGACAGCGCCTTGGCAATCTCCACCAGCTGCTGCTGCCCGATGCCGAGGCTTGCGATCTTCGCATCGGGATTCATTCGCAGACCTACCCGTTCCAGCCAATCGGAAGCGTTCCGGTACAGCTCATCCCACTGGATCACGCCGCGTCTGACCGGCTCGGCGCCAAGAAAGATGTTCTCGCCGATGGACATGTCCTTGACCAAGGCGAGCTCCTGATGAATAATCGCGATCCCCGACTGCTGTGCGTCCGTGATCGACCGGAATTCCTTCTTCTGCCCTTCGATCCTGATTTCCCCGGTATACGTGCCTGCCGGATACAAGCCGCTCAGCACCTTCATCAGCGTCGACTTGCCCGCTCCGTTCTCCCCGCACAGCGCATGAATCTCGCCTTTCGCAAGCTTCAGATTCACGCCGTTTAACGCTTTGACGCCGGGGAATTCCTTCGTAATTTGATTCATCTCCAGTACAACCATATGCCCACCCCCTATCCGATCCCAGCATGATTATTCAATAGAGGGGGACGGCGAATTCGCTTTGAATCTGCCGCCCCTTCTGGATTATGCTACTGCTTCGGCCACTGATCCTTCGGAACGTTCTTGTACACATCCTCCAGCTTGTGGAACCCGTCCTTGATAACCGTATCGACCAGGTTCGACTTATCGACGGCGATCGGATCCAGCAGAATGGAATGGACGTCGATCTTGCCGTTGTTAACGGTCTTCTCGGCGCCGTCCACGCTGCCGTCCTTCGCCAGGGCAACCGCCATCTCCGCCGCTTTGGTCGCGATCGCGTTGATCGGTTTATAGACCGTCATCGTCTGCAGTCCCTCCGCAATGCGTTGAACGGCCGCCAAGTCCGCGTCTTGCCCGGATACTGGAATTTTGCCCGCCAGCCCTTGCGCCGACAGCGCCTGGATGACGCCGCCCGCCGTGCCGTCGTTCGCGGCTACGACCGCCTGAATGTCGTTATTGTTCGCGGTCAGCGCGTTCTCCATATTTTTGAGCGCTTCCTCCGGCCGCCAATCTTTGGAGAACTGGTCATACACGATCTTAATGTCGCCTTTGTCCTTCAGCGGATTCAGAATGTTCATGGCGCCTTCCTTGAACATGTGGGCGTTATTATCGGTATCCGCTCCGCCAATGTAGACGAAGTTGCCCTTGCCGACTTGATCGACGATGGCTTTGGCCTGCATTTCGCCTACCCGGACGTTATCGAACGAGATGTAGTAGTCGACGTCCGAATTTTTGATCAGCCGGTCATAGGAGATGACTTTGATCCCTTCCTTGTGCGCCTTGTCCACGATTTGAGCCGTCGCCTCCGCGTTATGCGGGATCACGACCAGCACATCCACCCCTTGGGAGATCAGCTGTTCGGCCTGGCTCATCTGCGTCGCGTCGTCGCCGTTGGCCGCCAATACCTTCACTTCGCCCCCAAGCTCTTTGACTTTGGCGCTGAAAATATCCCGGTCCTTCTGCCAGCGCTCCTCCTTGAGCGTATCCATCGACATGCCGATCACGAGCTTTCCGTCATCTTCCTTTCCCGCTGCCGGCTGATCGGACGACGTCTGCCCCTTTGATCCTTCCTCGTTACTTACAATGCCGCATCCCGTAACAGCCGCCGCCAACAGCAAGCCGGCCAGGCCGACCCCTGTTCGTTTGCCCCATTTGTTCATGCCAACGTCTCCCCTTTTTCGATGAATTGCGATTGGTTCGTTTACCTACAATCCGATTCTAGCAAGCCTGGAAGCGCCTCGATACAATGGCGGTCTGCACAGAATTGGCACGTAGCAGCACAGATTTGGCACTCTTTGAAAGCGGTATCATAATCATTTTCAACGCTAGCATTTTTTTGGCGGGGAGGTTTCATTTCAGATCTCTGCAATATAAAAAAGTCCCTGCCGCATGACAGGGACATCCACGATTTACGATAATTGCTGGCGGTATTCGGTCGGGGTCACGCCGGTCGTTTTCTTGAAAATCCGGCTGAAATAATTCGGATCCCGATAGCCGACCTCGTAACAGATTTCCTTGAAGCTGAGCGCTTCGTCCCCCAGCAGCCGTTTGGCTTCTTCAATGCGGTACCGGGTCAAATAGTCGATGAAATTCTCCCCCGTCAGCTGCTTGAACACTTTGCTGAAGTAGTACGGGCTCAAATTGACCGATTCCGCCGTCTGCTCCATCGAAATGTCCGATTTGTACCGCTGTTTGACATAATGCTTCGCCCGTTCCACGACATGGCTTTGCCGATGCTCCCGCTCCGCGCTCTGTGCCGCAAGAATCAGCTCCAGCTGGTCGAAAGCCGTCTGGCGCAGCATGCCTTCATCCTCCGCCTCTGCAAGCGTTGACAGGAAATTTCTTGGAAGCGGCACGCCGAGCTGGCGGCTGGCGGTAACGAGCAAGGCCGCGACGCCATTCCTGGCCCGTACGAGATCATCCGATGCCGTCCCCATGTGAAGATCCAGCAGATGGGTAAAGCGGGCGCGCGCCTCCTCCCTCTGCTGTCTGGCAAGCGCATCCAGCAGACGCCGTTCCTCTTCGAGCATGTACGCGTCGTCCCCGCCGCCGCTCTGCCGCATATCCTCCGAATGACGGATGCGAGCGGCCGCCCGAGAGTCGGCAGCGGCGGCTACGGCGGCTTGATACGAGCAGCGCAATCCGTCGATACCGTCCCGTACCGGACCGATGCCGATCACCGGCTTCCATCCGAATCTCATTTCGATAAAGTCGAGGAAACGCTCCCCCCATTGCACCGAATCCACCCGCTGCGCGAAGCCGGCGCCTTGGGAATCGGCCGGAACCATCACCCCGATACGGTTGCCGACCATAGGGCTGACCATACAGGGAAGCTGTGCCTTGGCAAAGGCTTTGAAGCTTTCGTGCAGCTCCTTCCGGACCTGCTGCAGCGCCTCCCAGCTCACCTCCCGGTAAGGGAAGACGAGCACCATGACATACCCCTTCTCCCAGTGGACGGCGGTCATTTCGGCCAGCGCCGACGCATCCGTATCGTGGACGGAATCCATCATCAGCATGAGCGTGACCTCGTTCTCCACAAGCGGCAGCAGCCGCGTCAGCTTCTCTTTGATCTCGAGCTCTTCTCCCCGTTTGTGCGTTTCCTCTTCCTTCTCCGCGATCATCCGGTTCAACACGTCGAGCAGCTCCTCCCGCTTGGCGGGCTTCAGCAGATACTCCTTCACGCCGAGCGAGACGGCCTCCTTCGCATAGGCGAAGTAGTCATGGGCCGTGACGAGAATGATTCGGGTATGCGGGTGCCTCTTGCGGATCTCGCGGATCGCCTCCAATCCTTGAATCCCGGGCATTTTGATATCCATGAAGATAAAATCCGGACGGTGCTCCTCCGCCAGTTGAATCGCCTTGCGCCCGTTCTCCGCATGGTAATACAAAAACCGATCCGGCATCATCCGTCTGGTCATCATTTCCAGGCCTTCCCGCTCCAATGCTTCATCGTCCGCGATTAGCAGCTTATACATGGCTCACCTCTTCCGCTCCTTTATGGGAGACATCTAATCTGGCAGGCAAAATAAACCGGACCGTCGTCCCTTCGCCTAGTTCGCTTTCGATTTCAATCCGCTGCATGCCGTCATAGAACAGATGCAGCCGCTTAAATACGTTCGCCGTCCCGAGTCCGGTCGTTTCCCGTTTGCCGCGATGCGGAGCTGGCGCGTCTTCCGCTAACGAATCCAGCAGCTTGAGCCGGTTCCGCTCGTCCATCCCCGCCCCGTTGTCCGAAATCTCAACGGTAATATGGGCATCTTCCATATGAATGCCGAGCTTAAGCTCCGCGCCTTCCTCCATATCTTCGATGCCGTGAATAACGGCATTCTCCAGAATCGGCTGCAGCGTCAGACACGGAACCGTCTGCTCGAGGGCGTCCCCGTCGATGTCCGTGACGAAACGGATCCGCTCCCGGAAACGGGCTTTCTGGATCGCCACATATTCCATCGCATGTTCCACCTCGTCCCGCAGCGTCACCGGATGGTCAAGCTTCTGCAGGTTGTACCGGAGCAGCCGGGATACGGACACGGTGAGATCGCTCGTTTTCTCCGCGCCTTCGATATAGGCCAGCTTCGCGATCGCGTTCAACGTATTGAACAGAAAATGCGGGTTGATCTGGCTTTGCAGCATCTTCAGCTCGAGCTCCTTCACCAGCCTCTCTTTCTCCACGCTTTGGACGTTCTTCGCCATCAAATCCTGCATATTGTCCAGCATCTGATTGAACGTTTGGGCAAGGATGCCGATTTCGTCGCCGGTGCGCAGCTCCGGTGCTTTGGTGTCCAGCCTCCCCTTCGAAATCTGCTTCGCCGTCAGCACGAGCCGGCGGATCGGGATGCTGATGCTCGTCGAGAGCCAGAGCGCGATCACGAAGCTGAGCAAGGCCACCGTAAACACCAAATACACGCCGAGTTCGTTGATCCGCTTGTTCGCTTGCATGATATCTTCGTAGACGGGGCGGTAATGTTCAAGCTCGAGATCGACCAGCGCCTGCCCGTCCTCCCCGATAAATCCGGCCGTCTGTTCCGCCTGGATATAGGCGCCGGCCTTCATCCGCGAATCCTGATCCATATTGGAGAGCAGCTCCCAGCTCTGATCCAGGAATGTATCCATCATGTTCAAATAATTCTCCACCTGGAGCGCGTTCGTCTTATTTCGCTCCAGCCGCCCGATTTCATCCCGCAGCTCGCGGAGCAGTTTCGTATGCCGGTCCAGATCGGAGTAGCTCTCCGCATCCAGCTGAATGACATACCGGTTCAAATACCGCATGACCTCTTTGCTTTCCCGGGAAACCTGCTTGTAGAGAAGAACGCGGTTCATCATGAGGGAATAGCTTTCCTGCACGTTCCGGCTGCTATTGAACAGGAAGTACGAGACGAAGCTCATCAGGAGGACGAGCATGGGGATGAAGATGAACATTTTTTTATGGATGCTCACGGGTTCATGCCTCCTGCCATTGCGGCCGCATCCATGATTTCGGCGCGGGTAAAGTATTCGTTCGATAAGGCGCCCCCATCGAAATAACGCTGCAGCAGCTCGACCGACTGCTTGCCCATCCGGTAGGGCTGCTGGACGATGGTCGCGACGATTTGCCCGCTGCGGATCGCCTCGATCGTCTCCGGCAAATCGTCGAAGCCGATGATCTGAATATCGCTGCGTTTCAAGCTCTTCGCCGCCTGCAGAATGCCCAGCGCATCGGTGGCGCTTGTGCCGACCATCGTCGTAATCTCCGGGTTGCGCTGCAGCATCTCGGCCGATTGCTGAATCGCCTCGATGAGCGAAATATTGGACGACCGGACCTCCTCGATATGCAGTCCCGGATACCCGCCGATGACGCGCTTGATGCCTTCAAGTCGTTCGAGCTGATTCTCCGCCTTATCGCTGCCGATGATCACCCCGATCTTCCCGGTACCCCCGGTAGAGCGGACCACAAGCTCCCCTTGACGCTTGCCCGCCTCCAGATTGTCGGTGCCGACAAAGGAAAGCCTTTTGCTGCTTGGCGCATCCGCATCGACGGTTATGACCGGAATGCCGGCCTCCACCGCTTTGTTGATGACCGGCGTGAATTGTTCATGGTTCAAGCCTTGCACGATGATGCCGTCCACTTTGGAGGCGATCGCCTTCTCCAGCAGCTTCAGCTGCTCCGCCATATTGTTCCGGACAGGGCCGATACATTCGATCGCGATATCGTTCGCTTCGGCCGCATCGGTCGCTCCCCGCTCCACCAGCTGCCAATACGGATGCCCCTGCTCCTGCTCGACCAACACGATATGGCGCTCGTTCATCGTCAATCGGGGATCTCCCTTCAGCCGTCCCGTAATATGCTTGATCGTCATCGTTTGGCTCACGAAGCTGACCAGGAAGTAGGTAAAGACAATCAGCACCAGGAAGCTGACAGCCATCCACTTTTTGTCCGTCATTAATCCCTCACCTCGTTATCCCTCTATCATATCGAGGTTTGTAAGCGGATACAAGAATGAGAACTGCGTTATCGAACAGCATTTTTTTGTCCTTTATCTGCACTTAATTGCCTTTCGCATCGGCTTGGAGCGCTTTGCGGCTGCAGTGCGTCATGCTGCCCTTATGAAGAAAGGGAGCAGCTGCCTCGGCAAACTACTCCCCGCTATTTATCGATTAAGCCCGCGCGGAGGTTTCGTGGCGCGCCCCTTGCGCGCTGCGGGCAACCTCGCTCCATCGGTCTATGATTTCCATTACAGTTCCTTATTCAAAAACCGTCGAAGCATGCTGACCACGAACGCATGATCTTCCCTTTGCGGCAAGCCAGAGACGGTAACCGTGCCTACGACGCCCGTGTTGCGGACAATAATCGGAAATGCGCCGCCGTGGGTGGCATACTGCGCCGGATCTAGACCGGATTTTTGCACAATATCGGTATTGTGCAGCTTGTAATACGTCCCCATATACAATGAACTGTGCAGAAAATGACGTACAACGCGGTTCTTACGCTGGACCCACTCCTCATTGTCCTTCGAAGTGCCAGGCAATGCATGGTGAAAAAGCCGCTGCTCGCCCTTGCTGATGTCGATGATGATCGGTAAGCCTTTGCGATAAGCTTCGTCCGTCATCGCCGTGCCTAATTCATAAGCCGTGCGATTGTTGAAATGCTCGAACTGCATGTCCTCTTCTTCACGCTTCAATTCATCCAGCAAACGTTCAAGCTCGTTCAATGTCTGACCTCCTATTCTTTAGCAGCGACCATTACTCGAAGGGAACTGTTCGTTTCTCCGCATTGCTTTGCATGGCCAGCTCAATAACCTTGATCGTATTCATGGCATCCTCGGCCTGAACCGGTACAGGACCATGATTCGTAATAGCAGCAAGCATCGCCTGATAGAACCGCTCATAGCCGCCTTGCAGCGTCTTCACCTTCTCTGTTTGCTTCGTCCCATCCGAAGCTAACGTCAGCTCACCATGCCATTCCTCTCTATCCGCACCCCAGCCTGGCTGACCTGGCAAGCCGCCTTGACGAAGCATCTCCTCCTGCGAATCCAGTCCGTATTTGATAAAGCTGCCTTGGCTGCCATGCACTTGAAACTTCGGACCGTGCCGGGTAACGAGCGAGCCGCTATGTAGAATAACCCGCATCTTGTCGTAATGGAGCACGAGATGAAAATAATCGTCGACCTTGGAGCCTGCCCGCTGCGGGAACACATCGGCATATACGCTGATCGGCTTGCCGAACAGATGCAGCGCTTGGTCAATCAAGTGCGCGCCCAAATCATACAGCATACCGGAACCCGGACCCTCCTGCTCCCTCCATCTGTCCGATACTTGCGGACGGTAGCGGTCAAAATGCGCCTCATAGTGAGCAATCTCCCCCATAACACCGGATGCTATCGTTTGCTTCAATGTCAGAAAGTCATTGTCCCACCTCCGATTTTGATAGACACTGAGCAGTTTTTTGTGCTGGCTGGCCGTCTCGATCAGATCGCGTGCCTCCTCCGAATGGATAACGAAGGGCTTCTCGACCACGACATGCTTGCCAGCTTGCAGCGCTTGCTTCGCATACGGATAATGCGTATGATTCGGCGACGTGATTACAACAAGATCAATGGCCTCATCCAGCAGCAGATCGTCGATCGTACCGACCACCTCAGTGTGCGGCAGCTGCTGTTTGACCTTTTGCGGATTGCCGGAGACGACCTTCACGATCTCCATCCTATCTGCAGCTTGAATAATAGGCGCGTGAAAAACCTGTCCCGATAAGCCGAAACCGACGATCCCTACTTTAACCTTGTTCATAACGTTCTCCACCTTTCCTATTTATCTAACGCATTTGCAACCCCAGTATAAATGGTGGTTTGCAACTTTTCAATACAAATATAATTATTTCACTTATAATATCAAGTTTATGGCCTGTTATATGCATGGATTCGCGCGAATCATTACGTATATACCGCAAATTTTCCGGATTACACTTGAATTCAAATTTGTCGAATGCATATAATGAGGAATAGAATGCGGATAAGGTGGCCAAGAGGATGAATCAAGAGGAACGGATCAGGACGATCGTGGACTATTTGAAAATAAATCAAAAAATAAGCATGGAAGAGATTTGCGCATTATACGATGTTTCTTATGATACAGCCAGGCGCGACATGGTCAAAATGGAAACGGACGGCCTCATCGTCCGCGTGCGCGGCGGCGCGATCTTGCCTTCCATGACGAAGCACATCAACAGCTATAAGGAACGACTGGCTGATTCCGGAAGCAAACGTCTCATTGCGGTCGCAGCGGCGTCACGCATCCAAGACGGCGATTATTTGTTGCTGGATACCGGAACGACCACGCAGTATATAGCGGAGTTCATGTCCACGATGGATAATGTCGTCGTCACGAATTCCATCGACATCGCAGCCGTACTCTGTGACAAACCGCAGACAACCACCCATCTGCTAGGTGGCGTTGTCAACACCTGGCACCGCTACGCCTCTGGCCCTCGTACGATTGAGATGCTGAATGAAATCAGGGTGGATAAGCTGTTTCTGGGTACATGCGGCATTACGGCGGAAGGCTTATTCGCCCCTTCTGTTGAGGAAGCCTACTTGAAGCGGGAGATGATCAAACGAGCAAATCAAGTCATCCTGCTCGCAGATTCGTCCAAATTCGAGAAAACGCTCTTCCACCGCGTTTGTTCATACGATGCGATCGACATGCTTATCACCGATACCGAACCGAAGGCCCCATTTGATAAAATTTTTCACGAATTTGATATTGAAGTGGTCGTTGCGCCAAATTCTATTTAACATCGATCATCTGAACAATAAATGGGGCCGACTCAGCTTGACGCCAGCCTTCCCCCAGACGAAACATTGCATTTGAAAACGGGGGTGTCCCAACGTCATCTTTTCGATGACTTTTGGGACACCCCCGTACTTTTTCGTATAATCGAACCTATTACCTATTACTGAAACGCGGCGGCCAGTATTAAGTTAATTGACGCTATCCGTGAATGTAGTTCCATTCGACCTCATGCCCTGTACGGCCGTTGTCACTTGTTCAGGTGAAAGCGTATGGTCTTTCGCATGATAGACCCAGTCCACATCTTCAACATACGTACTTGCAATCAATGGATTTTCCCCTACCCCGGTTATGAACCATAGATTAAAGTTAATACTCATCAGCTTTCTAGGTCCGTAGTATGGCGTATCCTGCGCGAATTTGACGCCATCTATAAAGTAGGCAGATGTTCCATCGCCGGCTACATTCATGACCAACGTATGCCAGCCTGCATAAGATCCCGCACCAAACTTAGAGCTCCCATCCTTATACCAAGGATCTGCCGTATAGGTATGCCAAGAAGTCGTCCATATCCCCTGGCCTGCACCCCAGCCCCCATTCGGTAAGTACTCGAAGTCTAATTCGCTATAATTCGGATCTCGATATCCCTCTAAAGGCGAGATGGTAAAGAAGGTTTGATTGATGCCCGCACCGTCAGCCCCCGAGATCGGGGTATCGGTAAATCTGACTCTTGCAGCATACGTGCCTCGATTATATTTACGATTCGAGGTATAGATTTCGGCTTGACTTGTTCCTGCGCCCGTACCATCCGTGCTTGCTTTAAGTCTCATCAGCTTATTGGCAGCATTGTCGGGATCCGTTAAGAACGAGATGTTGTTACTCGAAAAAGTGGATCCCGCCGGCCCAGGGCCGCCTCCGTTATAGACCGTCCAGCCGTGTGCCGATATATTGCCATCGTTTAAACCGGAATAATTGAAATCATCGAACATAACGCCGGTTGTCGGTAAAGGAGTTGAGGGGGTTTTATAAATCTTCACGGAAGACATTTTATCGTTGGCTTCCGTTCCAACCCAAGAGCTATCCGCCGTATAGGTCCACTTGGTTCCCTGGAAATTATCATCGGCATAAACGTCAACCGTCCAGCCGCTCGGAACCTTCAAGGAAGAGGTCCAATTATCCGGAATACCCGCGCTATTCAATTGCGACAGCGTATAGTTGCCTAGTGCTAAACCAACGGAATTTCCGCCATAATTGATATCTTTATAAAACGTAGCCTGCTCGGCTGCATCAGCGGTCCATACCTGCACATCGACATAGTGATTATAGATATTGGCACTGCTTCCGTTGGAGTATAATCGTACATATCTTGCGCTTGTCGCGGCAAAGGCGATCGACTTGCCGGCGGAGGTTTCCGCATATTCAGAATCGCTCCCCGCGCCTAATCCGGCGCTGTTATTCGCATCATTATTGAACACGGTGGTTACGCCGGCACTAAAGCTTGGATCACTGGATAATCGTACAATGACATCCCGGTACGTTCGCCCATCGTTAAAATAGTGCCAGAGATTGATTTTGTTCAAGCTGTATGATTGCCCCAAATCAATTTGAATCCATTGGACATTTTGGGTAACCCCGACAAAGTTATTCGAATTGGTGTCTCCATCAGTTATGACGGAAGAGGAACCCGCCAGCGTATCGCTAGCGGTTACGCTCTTTCCATAGGCTACGTTGGCCGCAGCCGCGTGAACAGGCGTATTCATGGATGGCACGCCCGCAAGCGTCCCGGCCAGGACGACTACGCCAGCCAAGGCTCCAAGTGATTTTTTTGATGATGGTCCTTTTCTTTTTAACATCAGTCTCATTCCTTTCATGATCGGGATGCACACCCCTTATTGCTTACTACACCTCTATTGTAGCTTGATCCCGATCCCATATCTTTGCTAAAACGATTAATTACCAGCACGATCTTACTGTCATCTGCTGGTGATTTAATCGGATTGCGGTGTCTGTATCACCTCATGATGCGCGGAGTGACCAATGACACAGCGTACATCGTCAGGCAGCTTCAGTCGTGGGCTATTCTACAAGGTGAGCCAACAATCCGGTCTGTCCAACGGCGACATGGTCTGCTAGCACGTGTCGGTCCGGGTAGTCCCCATCGTTTTGACGCCTGAAGGGGATTGGCTCATCCTCGAAGAAACGCTCGAGACGTGAGCGCCAAGTTTCCTTTGCTTCGACTACACTAGCTGCCGTGATGCGACCGGTTCCGTAGACGGCATGAGTAGGCAGCACATCCATACCGGAAAAGAAGAGCGTGCCGTGGGTGATCGGGAACAGCAGTTGCTCAAGTGGTCCGTTGATGCCTCGCGGCGAATAGTCGATCTCCGGACCTCCGACGGTCACTGAAAGCATGACCCTCTTTCCTTTCAATCCACCATCGCCGTAACGATAGCGGTTCCCTTCATCTTTGTAGCCATAAGCCAATCCGTACGCAAACACTCGGTCTACCCAGCCCTTGAGGATGGCGGGCATGCTAAACCACCAAAGCGGAAACTGCAAGATTAAGGCGTCAGCGGCGAGCAGTTTCTGCTGCTCGGATGTAACGTCTACCGTCTGTCGGCCAGTCGAGTAGGCATGCCACGATTCTGACATAAAGGACAGTCGATCGGGATTAGCTCTTGCCGGGAAGTCGCTTTCATCGAACACGGCCTTCCAGTTCATACCGTACAGGTCTGACGACGTGACAACGTGGCCTTGCTCCCGAAACGTCAGCTCAGATACCTCAACGAGCTGACGGGTCAACGACGTTGGTTCAGGATGCGCATAAACAATCATCACATTTTTCTTCATGCTTTCACTCTCCAAAAGTTTTAGTTTACTACACTTATTACGTGGTTCATGAGCTATAGTATAATAAGCAATATAATTTTTGGAAGTACGCACATTCATTGTATATAGTATCAAAATATATACTATTGGGAGTGAACGATCGAAATGAGAACTCGAAAAATCGGACTTGACTATCCTTCTAACTCTGAAGCATGTCCAGTGGAAACAACCTTGGATGTAATTGGCGGCAAATGGAAGGGGGTTATACTTTTTCATCTCATTGACGGCAAAAAGAGGTTTAACGAGTTTCGAAAACTACATCCTTGCATTACTCAACGTATGCTTACTTTGCAGTTAAGAGAGTTGGAACGAGATGGCGTCATTCATCGCGAAATTTATAAGGAGGTCCCCCCAAAGGTCGAGTACTCCCTAACGGAGTTCGGAAGAACTTTGGAACCGATCATTTTACTTATGAAGGACTGGGGAGTGCAGCATAAAAATAGCGTAAATAAAGAGGTAAGAACGACGAGGAACGAAGAGCTAAAATAGAGGAGGAAGTAATCGTTAAACAAAAAAAGCCGCATGTATGCGACTTTTAAACGTCCGCGATGCGGATCGGCAGCTATTCCTTGGTCTGAAGCAGACGGCCGATCGTCATGCCGAGCGCTTCCGGCTCGTTCGCGTAGTTGTAGATACCGAGGAACGCCTGCGTCGCCTCCGGGTGCGCCCCGATCAGCCGGTTGACCATCTGCTGCTCCGGCTTTACCGGGACGTTCTTCGTAATCTGGCACGCCATGCCGAAGCGCGACATCATCTTCGCCTCCAGCTCCCGACCGTATGCGGCTGCCATGTCGTCCCAGCTCGCAGACCAGTCCGTGCTCGCGGCCAAGATTCGCGTCAGAACGCGCGCGCCGTACATCGCATCGTGCATGCCTTGCCCGACAGCCGGGTCCTTGAACGAGAGCGCGTCGCCGACTAATGCCCATCCCGGTCCCATGCCCTCGAACCAATCGTTGTCATAGCCGAGCAGCCCGCGGACCGGGCCGCCAAGCTCGGCGACCGGGAGACGTTCGGCAAGCGGCGTCCCGGCCAGCCCGCTGCCGACGAGCTCGCGGAATCCCTTCTCCGCATCCGCCTTGAAGCGATCGATCCACGCTTGATCCGTCAACGGGAACATCGCGCCGACGACGTGTTGGCCGTCGCTCGTGGGGAAAACAATGGCGAGCCGATCGCCTTTCTTATAGAACTCCACGCACGGCTCGCCCTTCTGCTCATACCCGGAGAAGTACCCCACGTAAGAAGCGAAGTCGGTCGGCACCGCCTGCAGCCGCTTCGCGCCGGCGAGCGAACGGACGACCGAATGGCGCCCGTCCGCCCCGACGACTAGCCTCGCCGTATAGGACGCGGCGGCGCCTACGCGGCTTACGCCCGTCACGCCCGTGACGCGGCCATCCTCGCGCAGCAGATCGGTCACCCGAAAACCTTGAATGGCCGTCACCCCCGCCTGCGCCGTCGCCGCCTCGAACAACGCATGATCCAAATACGTCCGCTTGATACAGAAGCACGCGTTCTCTCCATTAACCTCCGGGTATTGGCCGTCGATCACGGCATCGTCGAATTCGATATAGGCCCGCTTATACAGCGGCGTATCCGTTGCGAGCAGACGGTCCATGACACCCATCTCCCGCAGCATCGCGACGGAATTGCTGAAGAAATTGTGCGTCGAAAGCGTATCGCTCGGCAGCGTGCCCTTCTCTAGCAGCAGTACGTCGAACCCGGCCTTCCCGAGCTCGTAAGCCAGCGTCGAACCCGCTACCCGCGCGCCGACGATTATGACGTCGAATGTTGTCTTCATCCGTGTGTTCCTCCCATGATGGTCATCTTTCCCATCATTGTAGCCGCCGGATTGTCATCCGAACAGTTACAGGGCGTCACTGAATCTGTCATGTCAGTTCACCGGTCACGATAAACAACGTCAGCTCTTCGCTAGCCTTGCTGATCGGTCATCCGTTTCTTCTCCAAGCTCGCGCATAGCCCCCTCTGTTAAACTTTCCGGGTTTCCCTCCAGGACCCAGGTACGCTGGAAACTCCAGCTTATCAGGGCAATTTGTATCATGCTTCCTTCAAATCAATCAAAGCTGCTGCCTACAACGAAAAGGCAGCCGATCGTTCGACCAGCCGCCGAGTTGTCCTTGAAACCAATAACTTGCAAAGCGCTACAATGCCCCCGGCAACATCGACTCGAAAATGATGAAGCGGACCGCTCTTACTGAACCAAGATCGCACCATAATGGCCATCCACCGTGAGCGTGACGGAGCCGTTGGATACGGTGTACACGTTTCCGCTTATTTTGTCCGTTACCGTGCTGCCGTCGGCCATGCTCGCTTTGTTAACAGGCACCGTTACGGAATGGCTTACGGAATCATTGTTCAAGACGACTGCGATTCGGTTCGTGTTGTCGAGGCGCGCATACGAATACAGGTTGTTCATATCGTCTGTCAATAAGGTCATGAAGGATCCCGTCCGCAGAGCTGGATACGAATTGCGGATCGAGATAAGCTTCTTCGTTAAAGCAACCGCGCTGTTCGTCGTCGTGCCTTGGCTCCAATCAAAGGTGCGGCGGTTATCCGGATCGGCTCCGCCCTGCATGCCGTATTCGTCGCCATAGTAAATCGTAGGCGTTCCAACATACGTCATTTGAAAAATTAGCGCAAGATAAGTTTTCCAAATGTCCCCGCCTGCGCGTGTCCCGAAGCGCGGAATGTCATGGTTGGACAAATGGTTGCTCATGACCTGCTGAACATTGGTTGGATAATTGGCGCGCGTATTCGCAAGCATGCTATCGAACTGTGTTGTTGTAAGGGATGAAGCATTGTTACTATAATCTTTGCCCGTAATCCACCGCGATAACGGTTGTGTGAAACCAGCGAAGTTCGTCGCGCTGTCCCACTGATTGCCTTGTGCCGTCCATGCGTTGGCATCGCCCCAGTACTCGCCAATGATAGCAGAGTTTGGATTGACGGATTTGACCGCACTGCGGAATTCCGTCCATATTTGGTGATTGGTCGAATTGCTTCCGTTGTTACCGCCCGCGTCCGCATATTGTGGAGCATCCAGACGCCAGCCGTCGATGTTGTACGGAGCGTTAAGGTATGTCTTCGCCACTGAATTGGTATTGTTGTAAAGGACATTGCGGACTGCAGAGCCGCTTGCCCCGAAATTGAGCTTGGGCAACGTGTTGAAACCAAGAAAAGTGGAGTAGGCGTTCGGCCATGCTTGAAACGTATAGTAACTGGAGTACGGGCTGGATTGGGATTGGTACGCGCCGGTTGTGCTGTTGGCGCCGTATTTATTGAACCACAGATGGTTATCGCCGGTATGGTTGAATACGCCGTCCAGTACGAGATAGCCTTTAGGTCCGTTCGATGTGCTGTGGATGCCGGAGGAAAGAGTCTGCAGCGTTGCGTTGGATCCAAACATGGGATCAACGGTCATGTAATCCTGCGTATCGTACTTGTGATTGCTGGGAGACTTGAAAATGGGATTCAAGTAAATGATGTTGGCGCCGATCGTATTTTTGATGTAATTCATTTTTTGGTTCACACCGGTTAAGTCTCCGCCAAAAAAGACTTCCGAATTGGAGTAGCCCGAAGACGCATAGGGCGTGCTGCCCCAGCTTTTGAACTGAGCAGGCGAATTATAACCGTACGGGTAAGTGCCTGTCGCGATGTCATTCGAGGTGTCGCCATTGTAAAAGCGGTCGACGAAGATCTGGTAGATCGCGCCGTTCTTCAACCAATCGGGTGTTTTGAAGTTTGGCAAGATATAGAAATCCTGAGCGGTCGGTTCCGATGAAGATGCGCCTTTCGCATTGTACCAAGCGGTAGCCGTGCCGTCATTAATCTGGAAACGATAGTATTTGGTCGAGGCGCTAGCCGGAATGGTTCCTGTCCAATAGTCATATCGGCCTGTGGCATCATTCGCGATCCAATTCATGGGTACCCAATGGTACCCGCTGTCGGCCGAGTCGTAGTACTTGATATTCGCGCTTGTGATGTCGCCTTTCAATACGCGGAACTTGAGCGTTACGGCCGTCGTGGACGAGGGTTCCGGCGCGCTATCGTACATGGGCCCTTGATCATGGAACAAGCCTGCCCATTCTACGTTGTTGTCGCTGGAAGCGGCTGAAGCGGTGTTAATAAGAAGCGATGAGAAAGTCGTTGCAGCGATGATCACGGCAGATGCCAACCCGACCTTGCGAAGGGGTTTGAAACGATTTTTCATTCGAATACCTCCCTAAAGAATGGTACAAAGAAAAACCTGTAAGCAAATGCTTTCGTTTTTAAACAGCGAGGCATTGGTGGCTTGTATGCGGTCAACTTGCGATTTGAATGGTGCTAGCTTAATTTATCACAATTCGAAACCTTGCCCGGTTAGATAATTCATTACAATTTAGGTAGAATATTTGCGGTACAGGGTTTACTGCGTTAACTCCTTGGCCGACGCTTCCCGCGCTCCATTATTCAGCCTCTCTTCCCTGCTTTCTTCCCGCGCTCCCAAGCACGCCGAATAGCAAAGACGGCCTCCGGGCTTATACAGGCTCGTCGATGACGCGCCTGCCACCCGAGAAACCGCCTCTGGCCTTGCTATCTAATGTTCATGTAGTTAAAATGTGGCTGCCCGCCGGCAGCGTGACACAACTGGAAATCAATGGCCGTCACGCCCGCCTGCGCAGTCGCCGCTTCGAACAGCGCATGATCCAGATACGTCCGCTTGATGCAGAAGCACGCGTTCTCTCCATTGACCTCTGGGTAATGGCCGTCGATCACGGCATCGTCGAACACGATATAAGCCCGCTTATATAGCGGCGTCTCCGTTGCGAGCAGACGGTCCATTACGCCCATATCCCGCAGCATCGCGACGGAATTGCTGAAGAAATTGTGCGTCGAAAGCGTATCGTTCGGCAGCGTGCCCTTCTCCAGCAGCAGCAGCACGTCGATCCCGGCCTTCCCGAGCTCATAAGCCAGCGTCAAACCCTCCCGCTTCTCCAGTGCCTCTACGGATGCCATCGCCTTCGCCGGCCATATTCGCTCAGTAGCTTGGAGTAAAAAATAAAAAAATCCGCATATTATTGCGGATTTTTTGTGCATATGTTCTTGTGAACCAACATTATTAGATAATTATATGCTTATTTAGATAATTATTTGATACCAATCTAAAAGCGCCTGTTTAACGGCAGCCTTAATCTTTTTTTCGTTGAAACTTCCTGCGTATATACGGAATGTATTCGAATCAAACACAGCATCAATGTTAATGTTATCTACACTGGTTGCCGACACCAATAGTCCATATATCCTAGTGTTTGCATATGAGATATAAATAGTTCGAAATGTTTTTGATTGCATTTCTAGTGTGCGATCTGAATCAACAAATGCTTCAATGGCTGGCACCATGACAGACTTCACACGTTCAATTACATCCCGGTAGTTTACATCATCCTGATCCTTGTAGCTCCTATTCCTATTCTCTCTCTTCATTTTTTTAATTTGATCTCGGAAGTCTTCGAATTCATCTTCTTTCATTTAGGGCTTCTCTCCTTTCAAAAATGCAAACCCTAATGTGCATAGCATTGTGGAATGTATCGGCATCAATGCATACCAATGATGAGAAAATTTTTGGTAGCCCGTGGATTCTTAATAAAGGGTACGGAATATGCTTCATATGTTCCGTACCCTTCTACTAGCAGAGTTGATAGGACTGATTTAACAACTTCTGTTTCCTCTGCGAGGTGCATGCAAAGAGATTGCTTGAATTTTACGAGGAGCAATGAACAAGACTTCGTTATCGACCAAGAACAAGGCAGAGTTCCCTTCAAATCCAAGGAATGTTGTTTGGAGACCACGTGGACCAGTGTGGTCAAATACAACGTCTACCTGAACCCCTGGAGAGAGACGGCGGAGAATGCTAGGTCCTGCGTCATTACTAACGTTATAACCACCATTATAACCACCGTTATAACCACCGTTATAGCAACTCATATATTTTCCATTCCCTTCAATTTATAATGAGAGTTTGCGAGATTGGGCTGACTTATTAACTTCTGTTTCCTCTGCGAGGTGCATGCAGCGAGATTGCTTGAATTTTATTAGGAGGAATGAACAAGACTTCACCATGGACCAAGAACAGGGCAGTATTCCCTTCAAAACCTAGGAATGTAGCTTGGAGACCACGAGGACCAGTGTGGTCAAATACAACGTCTACCTCAACCCCTGGAGAGAGACGGCGGAGAATGCTTGGTCCTATATCATTACCACCATTATTATTACCACCATTATTGCAACTCATATAGTTCCCTTCCCTTCGATCTGAGAGTTTGTGAGAGTTGACTGACTAATTAACTTCTATTTCCTCTGCGAGGTGTGTGCAGCGAGATCGCTTGAATTTTATTAGGAGGAATGAACAAGACTTCACCATCGACCAAGAATAGTGCAGTATTCCCTTCAAAACCAAGGAATGTAGCTTGGAGACCACGTGGACCGGTGTGGTCAAATACAACGTCTACCTCAACCCCTGGAGAGAGACGACGGAGAATGCTAGGTCCTACATCATTACCACCATTATTGCTACTCATATAGTTTCCTTCCCTTCAATCGAAAATGAGAGTTTGTGAGAGTTGACTGGCTTATTAACTTCTGTTTCCTCTGCGAGGTGTGTGCAGCGAGATTGCTTGAATTTTATTAGGAGGAATGAACAAGACTTCGCCATCGACCAAGAACAGTGCAGTATTCCCTTCAAAACCTAGGAATGTAGCTTGGAGACCACGTGGACCAGTGTGGTCAAATACAACGTCTACCTCAACCCCTGGAGAGAGACGGCGGAGAATGCTAGGTCCTGCGCCATTACCACCATTATTGCTACTCATATAGTTCCCTTCCCTTCAGTTGAAAATGAGAGTTTGTGAGAGTTGACTGGCTTATTAACTTCTGTTTCCTCTGCGAGGTGCATGCAGCGAGATTGCTTGAATTTTATTAAGTGGAATGAACAAGACTTCACCATTAACCAAGAACTGTGCAGTATTCCCTTCTAAACCAAGGAATGTAGCTTGCCGACCACGTGGACCAGTGTGGTCAAATACAACGTCTACCTCAACCCCTGGAGAAAGTCGGCTGAGAATGCTAGGTCCTACATCATTACTACCATTATTGCTACTCATATAGTTCCCTTCCCTTCAATTGAAAATGAGAGTTTGTGAGATTTGGCTGACTTATTAACTTCTGTTGCCTCTGCGAGGTGCATGCAGCGAGATTGCTTGAATTTTATTAGGTGGAATAAACAAGACTTCACCATCGACCAAGAACAGTGCAGTATTGCCTTCAAAACCAAGGAATGTAGCTTGGAGACCACGTGGACCAGTGTGATCAAATACAACGTCTACCTCAATTCCTGGAGAGAGACGGCGGAGAATGCTGGGACCAATATCTTTGCCACAACCACCGTTATTACCACTCATATATTTCCCTCCCTTCGATGAACCTTTTATAATGTATGAGGGGGGACTCGGAAGGATAAGGCTAATAATCTCATCAAATGATGGATTCTAGAAAGCACAAAAAAAGGGTAGACAACAATCTTTGAGTATAACCGTCTATCGCGGCCTTGGTCGTTCGTTATCGTAGCACTGAACTTCCTATTGTCTGAATTGCCCGACAATGAGCTTTACGGAACAACTAACACCGTGTCCGTCAACCTCGATGTTATTGTTAGACCTAGGGACTGGATGCCAGCGTAATGGCATTTTTTGCTGCGTGCACGGGATCCAGAGATAGTTTGGACCCTCTTTTTGCACCGCGGCCATGTTTACAAGTTCATGTCATCGACATAGGTCAAGCACTTGGATACAAAAAAAATCCGCATAAGTTGCGGATTTAGTTATTCGTATGTTCGCTGTCAATGACCTTCAGCGCGTCGAGTATATCGTGAACGTGTTCACCGTTCCTCTGGATTGTCCGACGTTAATCCCGACGACCCGCACCTCTCCCCGCTCGTGGAGCGATCGAACAAGGGTATCTCTCTGACGCAAGGCTCGAACCAGGTCCCCCAGAAATTGAACAGCAAGGGCTTCCCCCGATAATCAGACAACGAAACGACGCGTCCCTGCAGATCCGTTACGGTGATATCCGGCGCCGTTCTCCCTTCCATGATCGTCGCGGTCTTCGCGTTCGCCGATCGCACGACGGCATAGATGGCCGCGCCGGCTAGTACAACGAGCAGCGCCATCTTATAGCAGCTCTTATCGATCAACTCATGAGACGCGCACTTCCTTGCCTGGATGACTGCTTTATGCATCGGCTACCTGCATCTGATGAATTCGTCACGCAGCTGCAGCTGCGTGTTGCTGTAAGGGCTGGCCACCCGGAAGTCTACTGTATAGGTACCTGCTTACGAGACATTGACCGCATAATCCATCCAGTCGCCGGCATCCGTGTTGTTCACGTTCAGCGTCCCTTCGGAAGCCGTCTCGGTCTGGACGCCGTTCATGGCACTGTAGCTCTCCGCTTTGATCTTGCCAGGGATGCTTGCTCCAGCATCCGCCGTCTGATTCGCCGCCTGTGTTCCATACACGTCGAACTCCCACAGCGAGTAGCCGTAACCGGTCGTCCGAGCCGTGCCGTACATACGGATGTAACGTCCCGTGACCGACGTACTGAACGTAATCGTCTCTACCCCGCCGGGAGCGCCCGTCTTGACATAGGCGTCCGTCCAAGAGGCGTTGTCGGCAGACACTTGAATTTTATAGTCTTTGCCGGCTGCCGTCTCCCAGTTCAGCTTGACGCCCGTCACGCTGTACGTGGAACCGAGGTCGACCGTGATCCACTGCGGATCGCTCGATGCCGATTCCCAGCGAGTGCCGGTGTTGCCGTCAAAAGCACCCGGTGCCGTATTGCCGCCAACCGCCGAGGAGGCCGTAGCCGTCTTGTTCAGCGCCTGGTTCGCCGTATTCCCCGGGTTGATCGTCAACATCACGCTTGCGATGGCGGAATCGGTCATGCCGGCTTTATAGGCAATCGCGCGGACAGTCGTCGTAGCGGAGACGGTGAAAGCGCCCGAGTAAACCGTACCCGCCGTCGCCGTCGGCGTCGATCCATCCGTCGTGTAGCGGACCGACGCCCCTGCCGTCGCGGACGTAATTGTCACGTTCTGCGCGCCGGTATATGCCCCGCTTGCCGGCGTGATGATCGGCTGCGCAACCTGGCTCAGGTTGGATTCGGAGCCGTACACTTCGAATTCCCATAAGGAGTAGCCGTACCCGGTCGTGCGGGCCGTGCCATACATCCTGACGTAGCGTCCCGACGCAGGCGCGCTGAACGTAATTGTTTCGACTCCGCCCGTTCCGCCTGTCTTCACGTATGCATCGGTCCATGCGGCGTTATCGGCGGACACTTGAATCTTGTAATCCTTCCCGGCGGCGGTTTCCCAATTCAGCTTGACGCCCGTTACGCTATGTGCGGAGCCGAGGTCTACGGAGATCCACTGTGGGTCGCTCGATGCCGATTCCCATCGGGTGCCGGCATTGCCGTCAAGAGCAGCCGCGGCCGTGTTGCCGCCAACCGCCGAGGAAGCCGCGGCCGTCTTGTTCAGCGCCTTGTTGGCATTCGCCGCGCCGATCGTGATAACCGAGGTCGCCACCGCGGAATTGCCCAGGCCGGACTTGTAGGCGATAGCCTTCACCGTCGTCGTGGCCGATAAGTTGAACGGTCCCGAGTAGATCGTGCCCGAAGATGCCGTAGGCGTCGAACCGTCGGTCGTGTAGCGGATCGTCGCGCCCGTCGTCGAGGTGGTAATCGCAACGTTCTGCGCGCCCGTGTAAGTGCCCGTCGCAGGCGTAATAACCGGCTGCGCGACCTGGCTGACCGCGTTGATCGCGTAGGTTGCGCTCGAGGTCGCCGATGCGTTCATCAGTTCTTTGAACGCTTTGGCTTTGATCGTCATGCTTTGGGACACTTGGATCGGCCCCGTATACTTCGCAGAGGAAGCCGTCGGCTCCGATCCATCCGTCGTATAGCGAATCGTCGCGCCTGCCGCCTGGTTCGTCAGCGATACGAGCTGAGCTGAAGCGTACGTGCCGCTCGCCGTGCCGAATACCGGCGCTGCCGCTTGGCCGCTAGGCGCGGGAGGCTGCACCCCGTTGACCGGGTTCGCGACGACCGTCTTGCGCGGCGGTACCGTAACCGTTCCGACGATGCTGCCTCCCGCGTTGCGGAAGACCGCATATTGGGTCGCATCGGTCGGATTCCAGATGTTCGCCGTGTACGCGCCGTTCTTCTTGAATACCTGGTACGTCGGCCAGTTGGAGGACCAAATCTCCGCCGAACGCGGACCGAAGGCATTCATCGCATGGAGGAACCAATACGTGTTCGGCCACTCCTTCTTGCCATTGTTGTCGTCGGCCGCGATTTTGTTCGGATCCCATTTGGCGACCGCGCCCTGGGGATCGCTCAGCGCCTGGAACGGCCAAATAATATGATACCAGCCGGTCTCCGGCCCGCCTTTGTCCTTCAGGAAGGCGCTATAAGCCCTCGCCGCCCCGTCCGGACGCACGCCGTAATACGTCATGTAAGGCGCGGTCGGCAGCCACTGAATGCCGTACATATTGTTGGCGTCGGTCGCAAAATAAGTGCCGTAGTAGTTTTTGCTGCCGAATACTTGGGCCGCGACGCCATGCGGGAAGTTCGGGTGCCAGTTGTCCTGATCGTAGTTGAACCAGTACTGCAGAATGGAGTTCGTCTCGACCGCATAGACCCACATCCCCGCGTCGCGGTAGGCCGCATTGTTGGTTAGAACGCCCCACAGATACTCCCCGGCATACGCATATAGCGCTTCGGAAGTCGCTTCCTGATTGTTGCCATCATAGCTGTCCCCGTATCCGCCCGCCCAGGAGACGCCCTCGTACGGGTCGAACGCACGCATGAACGGATACATCGAATCGGTGCGGGACGGGTTGCCCACATCGCGGATCAGATGCTCTACCATGCCGCCGTAGTTGTTCAGGAAGTCTTTGTCGTAGGTCGCCAGAATCGCGGATGCGTAGATGTAATAGCCCCACACGTAATGATGGTCGGACATCCACTTCGCCATCCCATGGTCGCCGCCGTCGCCCTGCATCGCGCCCCATTCCGGCGTGTAGTAGAAGTAATACGGAAAGTCATCCGGCCATCCGCCGCTGTACGTATACCAGTTGGTCAAAATGTTCTTCAGGATCGCCAGCGCCTTATCCCGGATCGCCGTCTCGCCCAGCTGGTCCGCGATCAGCACCGCCTGCGCCAGCGGATGCAGGTTCTTCCCTTCCCAATAAGGGTCATCCCACATGTAGTTGTTCTCCAGCATCGCGATTGTGCCGTTCAGGTAAGCGATCGCATCGGCCCGGTTGTAGGAGCTCGAGCCTGTCGGTTCGCCGAACTGCGGAATGACGCCGGTGAATTTATTTTGGACGAAGAACGAATTGCCTTCGAATACCTTGATCGTACCGCGTACGGACGGATACGTAAGCGCCGTCAGCGGCGTCGCGGCGGTGATCGATTTCCATTGGTTCGGCAGCAGCGCCATTAGCGTATCGGCCGAGAATCCGCTGCGCTTCAGTTCGATCGCCGAGTTATAGGTCGTGGTGACCAAGCCCGTCGCATCCTCCGCGAAGTAGCTCGCCTTGGTGTCTGTCACGAAGGCATAAGCATGCTGATAGTAGGTGCTCAGATTGCCGTTCGACGGCAGCGTGCCGATGGAGAGATAGTTTTGCCCGCTCCCCAGCTGCATCGTGAGTTTGCCGTTCGCCCGCTTGAACACCGTGCCCGCCGGAGCAAAAAGTCCATACGACCGTACCCGGTTGTTCCCGCCGCTGTCCACATTCGCGACCTCCACGCCGATATGGTCAGCCGTCACGGCTGCGCCATCCGCCGCGAGAATCGTCGCATTGCCGTCATCGAAGAACCTCGTCGACGTCCCATTCAGCACGAGGAACGGCGAGGATGGATCGGTGAACTCGCTGTACAGGTAAGGCGAACCTTTGACCATCGTGTTCTTCATCTTGAAGCTGTCGTTGTCGCTCAGAACGGCCCGGACCGAATAGTCGCCATAGCCGTCGACCTTGGCGGACATATTGAGCGGGTTAATGTTGCTCGCCATCAAGTAAAAATCAGGCGCACCCGCCGTGCTCTGCGTCTTGCCGTCCGCCGTGATGAATCCGGCACCCGGGTTCATGACACTGAGACCCTGGTCGGTATATTGCATCCGCATCGGCAGCGCCACGATCCCGTCGCTCAGCCGCTTGATGAGGATCGACTGCCACCAGCCGCCCGAAGGAAGCGGTCCCGTGACGTTCGCCGTCTTGTAAGTCGGATAAGTAGGCGTGTACGTCGTAATATCGTTCGTCTTGTAGCTGCCCGCGCCGACCTGGACGACCTGCGGAACCGGCTTATCCGGAATATGGACCGGCGGGATAGGATCGCCGCTGACGAAGTCATAGACCTCGAATTCATAGAGGGAATAGCCGAAGCCCGTGCTTCTGGCAAAACCGTACACCCGGACATACCGACCGTCCGCCTTGACCTTGATCGTCTCGACGCCGCCCTGGCCGTACAGCTGCCGGTAGACGGTCGTCCAGTTCGTCTTGTCGTTCGACACCTGGATGTCGTACGACTTGCCGTACGCGGACTCCCAGTTCAGGATGACCGTCCCGATCGTCCGCACGCTGCCGAGGTCGACGCTGATCCACTGAGGATCCCACGATTCGGAGGACCAGCGGCTGGTCGGATCGCCGTCGAACGCTTTGACCGCGGAGACGATGCCCGGATCGGTCGACCAAGTCGGCACTTCCCACGTGGACGCTTCGGCTGGTTTGTTCAGCGCCACGTTCACCGGTGCCGGCGGCTGCGGCGTCGTAAACTCGCCGTACACCTGGAACTCGTACAGCGAATAACCATAGTCGGATAGAGCGCGCTGCTGGCAGAGGATGCGGACGTAGCGACCCGTGCCCGACAAGCCCGTCAAATCATTGTTGCCGCCCGTGCCGGTCGTCGTGGCGTAAATATCGGTCCACGTATCCGCATCGTTCGAGACTTGGACTTTGTATGCCTTGGCGTAAGCGCCCTCCCAGCTCAGGTAGACGCGGTTAATGTTGGCCGACGAACCCAGATCGACATAAATCCATTGCGGGTCCATCTGCCAGACGCTCGCCCAGCGGGAGCTGATATTGCCGTCGACAGCCCGTTCCGTCGTATTGGCGCCCTCCACCGACGAAGCCAGCACCTGCTTGCGCTGCGAGAGCAGCTGCGAGCCCGCGGCCTCCGCCGTATTCGCGCCCCAATAAGGCATCAAACTCCAGAGCATCGCCAGACTAATCATCGCCGTCAGGACGCGGCGGCTTTTCTTCAATATGGAGTGCTTGTTTCGATTCACCTACTCGATACCTCCCATGCGTAAAATGGAATGAATGTTGCCGACTCCTCCGTTCGAGCCCTCCTTCCCGCTCCGATTTTCAAGTCAATCCGCTGCCTTCTTAAATGATAGAGGCGTACGCTTGCGGAGGTAACGTTGTAAAGTTATGGTAATAGGGGTCATTATTCCGAAGATTGAGGGGAATGCGCTTCAAAGTGCTTTGAAGTAATCCGGCACCAAAAAGACAACCCTCAATCCACTGTAGGATTGAGGGTCGATTTCATTTCGAGATTAGATCAAATCAGACTTCTTCAACAGACGCTCGAGCATCACGGCAACTTCGGCGCGAGAGATATCAGCCTTCGGAGCAAGATCCTTCGGCGATATTCCGTTTACCAAGCCATTTTCTAAACTGAAAGCAACCGAATCTCTCGCCCAAGCCTGAACATCCTTCGCATCTTGGAATGCCTGCAGCAGCGATTCTGCATTGGCTGCAGTATCCTGCGACAATTCGGTAATTTGAGCAGCCCGAGCGATCATCGTCATGGCTTCTTGGCGAGTAATCGTCGCAGTTGGCGCAAATTTGCTCTCGCTAATGCCTTTGATCAGATTGTACTTCACAGCCGTAGTAACGGAGCTTGCATACCAGGCGGATGAGTCAACATCCGCGAAATTCGTATCCCCTGTCACTGGCTTCAGTCCCAATCCACGCACCAAGATCGCAGTGAATTCTGCGCGGGTCATGTCGCGTGTCGGTTCATAGTTCCCTTGCCCGTCGCCTTCGACGACCATACGGGAGCCTAAATCATTGACGGCCTCTTTCGCCCAGTGGGTATTCATATCCGAGAATTCGATTGGATGCCAGACCACGGAATACAGACTGTTCGTTAAGCTATTGATCTGCGCATAATACACGCCGTTATCTAACAGGACCTTCGTTGGCACATGGCGCATCGTCCCGTCCGCGTCTACGACTACGCCTGTCGTAATCTTAGACGGATCAACGCCAGCCGGAATCGGAATACGGCGCTCCACAAACTGCGTGAAGCTATTAACCGGCTTCGTGCTGCCATTATAAGTGGCCGTCACTTCAAAGGAAACGGCAGGTGCGATCACTTCAGCTTTCTTGCTGGTCGATGCGCTATCCACTAATTTCTGCTGATCAGCCGACGGCGATTCAATCAGAATCGATATCTTGACATCCTGCCCATCCACATCAGCTCCGAAATTCTGAAGAAGATCATCCACGATAATTCTTTTCGCCGGAATGAGATACGCGGCTTGATCCGTCTTAACTTCCAGCGTCGAGTTGTTCGTTCCCATGGCCTTTACAAGCGCAGCATTCAGTTCGACCACGGTGGATTGCGCATCCTTGGAGCTCACCGGGATTGTAATCGTGTTGCCTGCCTGTTTGCCTTCGGTAATCTGACTCATAAGCTTCTTGTTATCGACAGATACTACCTTGACCGCGTGGCCATTGTTCTGCTTGGTTTCAACCACGGCGGGTACCTGTACGGTCTGACCGTTCACAACTACCGGAATGGTAGAAGTGCTCGCTGAAGTGCCGGATGAAGCTGTTGGTGCTTGGGTTGTATTGGTATTGCTGCTTCCCGAGTTCGAGTTGTTTGACGAGCCGGACGTATTTTCGCCACCGCCCGTAGTCGGGTTCTCGGACGAGCCTGACGAATTCTCGCCGCCGCCCGTTGTCGGGTTCTCCGACGAGCCTGACGAATTCTCATTACCGTCCGTATTCGGCTCGGATGGGCCGCCCGTACTCGGGTTGTTGTTGCCTGTATCGGTAATAACTGTCGAACGCGTCAAAACAACAGGCGCATACGTGTCTCTGTCGACATCCAGAACATAAAGCTGCGTTCCGGATACAGCCAAATCCTGAGGATACGTGAAAATATGCGCATCGTCAATTGGCTTCCATGTCACGGTTTGCTGATCCAAGACGCCCTTCCAGATCTTCTTGCCGCTATCGCCATAGCCGTCAAGCAGATAAATCGCGCCTTCCGAATCTACTGCAATAGCTGTTTCATCGTAAGGTGCCGGTGTTTCACCTTCGGTTAATAGTTGGTCGACAACCGTAATGCCGCCTTCCTGAATGACGAATCTCCGATCCATGCCGCTATCTGCATATGCAAGCGCATAAATCTTCCCGTCGCGCACCGTATATTGCATGATACCACGGACGGAGTTAGGCGTGACATTCACCCATTCCGTGCCATTCCATTTCACGATAATTTCACGTGTCGTGGATCCTTGGTCACCACCGAGGTAAGAGGCCGTCGCCATAAGGTAGACCGTACCCTTGTCTACGACTAGATTACTATACCGGTAACCGGTGAATTCGCCTAATTCCGGACCCGCAGGCGCTAATTCCTCCGGGACCTCGGTTCCGAATGCGGTCCATTGATCGTCGTTTCCAAGCTTCAGCATCTCGTAGTGTTCTTGTTGTTCTCCATCCGGAACTACGATTCGAGTCACATATATATCGGTACCAGAGACGTCGAAGGACGTAACGGCGCTGTACGAATTCTCGATTACTGGCAGCGAAGGGAGTGCCGTGAAATCAGTATCCTCAGGACCTTTTTTCTCGAGAACATCGCCATCTTCGGATTGATTAAGAATATAGAATGCACCATCACTGCCAATTCGAATATTACGGAAATCCAGTTGATTCTCTTCGTTTCCTTGGATGACAGGTCCCCAGGAGGACTGCTTCTTAACGGTCAATGTCAACTTGCGCTCTGCCATCTCCCCATTCAAGGAGGCCGTTGCTGTCAACGTGACGTTCACATCGCTACCGGATACCGGCGGACGAGTAACGGTTGCCTCGCCTGTCCCCGAGATCGTAATGGCCGAGTTATCGCTTGTCCAGCCGAGATTCGTATCCAAGATGCCTTTAGTATTCACGGTAAAGTTCTCGGTTACCCAGTCTTGGCTATCTACGCCTCCATATTGGATGGCAGGACTGTTAGCGGCTTCCACTACGGCCTCGGCATTCGAAATCGCGCTTGTGTGGAAGATGGCTACATCATCGCCGCCTTTGTCCAGTGCAACATCCCCAAGCTCGCCGCCGGAATATCCGGCACCGAACCACTGTCCAGAAGTACCATACAGGTTATACAAATAAATCGGGCCATTGATCGCTTCCGGCGTTATCGTAATGTTATTTACATCCGTCGCATCAAACGTATAGATTTGACTTCCGTTGTAATCAGTTGCGGTGAGACTATATATATTAGGGGATACTTCAACAATGTTCTGCCCCGGCCATGTCTCTTCGCTACCGAACCGCGTCGACCAGACCAATGTTCCCGCCTGGTCAAACTTAGCGAGGAAACCATTGCCAGTACCTGCAGACAGTTGGCCAGCCGTCGAATCCGTATAACCGGATACAAGGTAACCGCCATCCGAGGTCCGGAGGTAGGCCGCCATGCTTTCTTGGCCTTCATCGCCGAAGGATTGAGGCGTACCGACCAACTCGCCTGTCGACTTGTCGAGTTTGGCAAAATAGATGTCGCTGCTCGATCCATGCCCATTGAACGCGCTAAAGTCATTCTCTCTGGATTCCGTGCCGCCGATAACCAAGTAATCATTGGCTTGCTCAACGACGCCCTTTGCGTCATCCCGGTCTTTTCCATCCAAGACGTTCTTCCATACGATATCCCCGTTGGAAGCATTCAGCTTGACGATAAAAGAGCTCCAAATGCCACCCAAATTACTTGTTATAGAAGCCTTATAATCATTCATTCCGGCGAATGTTCCGTCATTTGAATTCGTCGTCCCGACCACTATAAAGCTATTGTGATCGGCGCTCTCAACCACTTGGTAAGAAGAATCTGTTCCCGATCCATCAAGATAGGTTATCCACTCCTGATCAGCGGTTGCATTCAACTTCTGAACGAAAGCTTTGCCTTCACTGGATCCGGCAATCATATAACCGTTATCGGAGGTCGATTTCACCACGGCGGTGCCGTATTGGTCGCCGGTAAGATGGATTGACTTCGCCCATTGCATGACATGGTTAGCGCCATATTTGACCAGCACGAACGTGCCGTCATCCGCTTCTTTCTTCGACAGGACGCCAGACAGGTTTTGGTCAACCGATGTGGAGTGAAGAAGGATCACATAACTGCCATCCGCATTGACTGCCATGTCTTTTTGGACATCGTCTCCAGAACCGCCAAACGTTTTAACCTGGGATTGCGCGCTCGTAAGCGTATCTGCAAAAGATGTGACTGTGGTCAATCCTTGAAGAGGCAGAGCTGCTGCCAACAATAATGCCAGCTTTTGCTTGTTTTTCATTGGTTCCTCCGTTGTGTAGGTTCTAGTTGTTTGAGAAGCGCTAAGGCACCACCCAATACTATTGGATATCCGGAGAAAAAGATATAGCTAATTCGACATTTTTCGACGTTTTGACGAGTCCTTTTTATGTATGCTCACCCATGGAATATGCCTTCGAGCCATCAAACATTACTCCCAAATCTTCGCGTTTGCCCTGAAGCAATTCATACGAGGCCAACTTTCTTTCATGTGACAAGTAACCATCTTGCATCTGGGCCATATAGTGTTAGGGTCAAATAACTATTATTTATTGGAGGTTACGTCATGGATCGTGGGCTTTTTCCGGGTGGTGGTTTTGGAGGAGGTTTTGGTGGAGGATTTGGCGGGGGATTTGGTCGTCCTTTCTTTCGACCGTTTGTCCATCCGTTTTTCCCGAATCGTTTCTTATTCCCAACCTTCTTTTTTTCGCCTTTTTTCTTCCCTTTTTTCCGGGATGGCAAATCAGACGACATGCTTTTCGCACAGCACAGCTGTCAGCATGGTGACACGCTCGCCTCGATTGGACACAAATATAATATGCCTCATTCCATCTTGGAAGAAGCCAATCCGCATTTGACCCATCCAGACCGACTGGCCCCGGGAGAGACGGTGTATATTCCTCGTCTGTCCAACATGATGTGTCAAAAAACATATGCGGAGATGGCTGCTCCCGTGCAGCAACCATCGATGCAACATGGTCAGCATTCACATAATGGAATGTAATGGAGACCTGCATGTAAATTAGACGGACGTAACAATAAAACAGCGGCGGCCTAAGATTGGAGAAATCTTGGACCGTCGCTGTCTTTATTATCCACGTCAAATGACAGACGATAAGCTTCCAGCCCCCCTCGCACGTTTGAAATAACATGCCGTGACCGCTCTCGTGCCTCTGCTCAAACGGACGCACATTCGCCCAAACACGACAATTCGACCTTCTTCTACAAGGATCGAGCTTGTATAATAAGGAAACAAGCTGTATGACACCGACACTTCTGTAAAAATTTCGTGCAGCTCATATTCGTTCTCACATCATAGATGGAGGTTTTGCATGTGGCTTATAATTTGTTTGTGGAATTGTCGATCCAAAACTACAATGCCGATGTCACGATCCGCAATGTGAAGGTAGAATGGGGGAAGCTCTATCAATTTGGCAACAAGGACCAAGAGATACCCGTCCATGAAATGGAAGGAACTGTAGTTAAAGCAGGCACGAATACGTGGTTCTGCGCTTGCGGCCGCGAGTGGTCGCCGTCCGGTCCCGGAGGCAGCTTCCAGCTGTTCGATTCCGATAACAATTGGATTGCGACCTACACCTGGGATTGCCCGAATGGCGAGCGTTTCAACAGGTCCGAGCTTGAGAAAAACAGCGCTTCCAACTTTCGCTTCGACTTCAACCCTGGAAATCAAAATCATATCGGCGATGTCCAACATTATGGAAAGGCTATCGGCAATGCACATCTGCGGATATGGGATATCACGAAGTCGCCTTACGCACGTAGAAATTATTGATACATAGGCAAGGACACCCTAACGTCATTCCATAATAATGGACGCTTGTCACGGACGCGTCATAAAAATAGAGATCCGCTTGAATTGCGGATCTCTATTTTTAAGCCAATTACTTCTTGTCATCCGATACCGGCCGCCTAGCTGATTATTGTCTCTCTCCTCCGTTATTCCTCAAATCGATCCCGCCGTGTTGAAAGTTTATTCCCCAGAAGCTGCTGGGCGATGGTAAATCCAATCAGATAGGCTGCAGCGGATGTATTCCCGTCCACCGTGTACGGTACAAGCGAAGCATCTGCTACAACTAATCCCTTCACCCCGTGAACTTCACCGCGGCTGTTCACCACTCCCCCTTTCCGTCTTGGAGCCATCCGCAAAAAGCTTTGTTGATGGTGATTGTGGTCGAATGTTTCCTGGATAAAGCGCTCCAACTGTTCATCGTCGTTGATCACATCAACCGTTGGCGAAAGAAGGCGATATGCGGGGTCAATGGCTTCAAGTTCGGCAGCGATCTGTATAATATAAGTCCGATATATACTTTTCAGCGTTTCGAGATCCCTCGGATCCGATAAGAACGCCTCATCGGCCAGAACAATCTGCAGCGGGTCGTTGCTTTGGATCCGAATGTCTCCCCTGCTTTTGGGCTTTAAATACAAGATCGCAATCGTCAGCGTATCTTGCCCGCCAATGCCGATGAGTTGAACCGCTCTGCGGTTATGATTAGATCCCGGCGTGGGATCGGGCAGAAAAGCGCCTCCTGTATATAATGCGCTTGGGTCTCCGGCAGGCAATGGCGGATCGTTCGGGTTCGTTGAGAAGGTGGCAAAGTTTAAGGTGTGATTCTTTAGCCGGTTACCTACATTCGGGTTATCGACGATAACCGGAATGCCTGCTTCATTCAGCTGCTGCGCTGGCCCAATGCCGGAGAGCATGAGGATCTGGGGACTGTTAATCCCGGCGGATAGAATCACTTTTTTGTTGGCATACGCCCGCTGGTATTTCCCTTCCTTCAGGAACTCGATTCCAATCGCCTGCTGGCCGTTGAACAAGATTCGCAGAACCGTGGTTTTAAAGAAGATGCGAAGCTGTCTGCCATTTACGCCGAAACCATTTGGCGTCGCGATACCCGAAGATAGCAGAGCAGTCGATGAACTCACGCGACGTCCGCTTGGCTGCTGATAGAGCTGCCACCTTGTAAAGGGACCCAATGGCGTTTTCGGATCATTATAGTCTAGTATTTCGTTAAATCCGGTTGCCTTTTCTATAGCGGAGACTAGTTTGCCCGCCATTCTTGTCGGTTGGGACGGGGCCTGCCGGATATCGATTGGACCGTGATAGCCATGCGCATTCTTGTTGGTGGTCTCCCCGTTATAGTGTTCTAGTCGCTTAAAGTGGCGAAGGGCTTGTTCCGGCGACCAGACTGGACCCAGAAGACGTTCCCATTGCGATAATACATCCGCGGTGGGCCGTACATATTGCTCCCCGTTGATCGAGGATCCGCCGCCTGCAAGCCGTCCGGTCGTCCACTCGAAGGAACGGTCGTCTACCCCGATTTGCGGCACCCCTTCACCCTGCCAAAAATATTGCGGGAAAAACGATTCCTCTAATTCGGGGGCGAATGTAGAGTCCCGTATCGGCCGGTCACGATCCTTTCTTTCCCCGGCCTCAAGTACGAGAACCGAAGTTTTTTTGTCATCGGAGAGCGTCTTGGCCATAACGGCTCCAGCAGGTCCAGTGCCCACAACGATGTAATCATATATAAGTTTTTTGACTTTTTCTGTTGGCATTCATTGGTCTCCTTTGCCTTAGATACAAACATGAACCAACACACTATATGCTCTCCGCGAATGACGGTATATGCATTCGCCTAGATCGGCCCAAAACAATGAAAAAAACGAGGATGCTGCCAAGTGCAGCATCCTCGTTGCTGGAATTGTATATTGCATTAGAATTTAGAATACTTCAAAATCCTTCTATACATCGTTTTATCTTTAAGCGCATTAAAAATGCTCATATCCGGCCCCGTATTAATCTCTAGAATCCATGGCTTCATATTCGAATCAATTGCAATATCTACGCCGAAAGCCTTTTTGCTTCGATAACTTTCTCCAAGAACAATACTCGCTCTTCTCCCTAATGATTCTAATTCCTTTATAAAGACCGCCCTATCGGTTTTATTGAGATGAGATTCAAGTAACGTGCTTACGGGCAACGGTGTTCCTCCGCTATGAAAATTAGTGACGATCTTCTTCGGTTTAGCTAGCCGCCCAATTATTCCTGTTGTTTCGAGTTGTCCGCTTCTATTCTTCTGCACCATTACCCTGATATCGAATGAGCGGCCGTTATGCTCTAACAGATCAATACCTTGCTGTACCACATACTTGTCATTTTTCAGGAACTTCGCAAGAGAATTGTATAGTGCTTCAAAGGTCGTATGCATTTTTGAGGTAGTGCCGCTTCTTAATAGAAACCCGCCATCGACATCCGTTATCTTATAAATGCCACGGCCTCCGGTGCCTTCGTCTAGTTTTATATAGAGTGAATCATACTTCCTTAGCATTTTATAGATATTCGATTTTGTTGCTGCTTTTGTGTCGGGTAATAACGCGTTTATTGACGAATATTTGCTCATAAAAAGATGTTTCCCTAATTTGCCCATTTTGTATTTCACCTTTTTTTTCACACGATCTACCTCCCTCATCATACCGCTTCGATACCGACTGCTTATGAACCTTAGGCGCAGGTCCGACATAGGCGATCTAACGCACAGCATTGCGCAGACTCGTGACATGGACGATTTTCCAAGCGCTCTATTCGCCGCTTTCATCTAAATCCATTCATTATATGAGTTACCGCCGATTGAGTAAGGGCCTTTTGTCGAATTTTTAGAGGAACTGCCGCATGCGCGGTTTGCCGCTATAGGAGAATGGCCGGGATAGCCGGAAGAACATTTTCTTGATACTAGTAAATCCGCACAACCGACTCTACTAATTAAATCATAGATTATCCCAGTACCGATTAAAGGAGGATTTATATGGCGCACAACGTGAAGGTAAGCCCGGAATTCAAAAAGCTCTGCACCAAATTCGGGAAAATCCTGGGGGGTGAATCGGAAATTGAAGATGGGCCGGTTTGTTTTGTCACGCGGATGACGAACTTGAAGGAGACCATTTTGGGTAGAAAAACCAACTCGCCTTTGGTGTCCATGCAAATGTTCTCGTTCGAGTCGCTAGATGCGTCTGGTCGCGCGCTTTGCTTGGGCGAGACTGCCGTACATCAGAATGAAGTTAATCGTTTGATATCGAATCTTCGTAAACGCGGCATCAAAGTGACTGCGCTTCATAATCACTGGCTTAAAGAGAACCCGCGCCTAATGTATATTCACTGGGAAGCCATTATGAATCCTGTTGTGTTTGCTGAACGAACCAAACAATCGATTTCCTTCCTCGGTTAACGGTTGAGCAGTGTAGTATTTTAATCATGAAAGGATGATCCCGATGGCTCAACATGTAAAGGCAAGTCCTCAATTCATTAAACTTTGCAACCAATTTTCGTCCATTCTAGGCGGAACTGAGCATGAGATTACGAAAGGACCGGTCTGTTTCGTTTCAAGAAACAGAGTAATTAAAGCCAGTATTTTAGGAAGACGTACCACGTCTCCGCTAGTCCGTTATCAGTTGTTCTCGTTTGAGTCGTTGGACAGTTCGGGCCGCGCGCTCTGTCTGGGAGAAACGGCGCTATTCCAAAGCCAAGTCAACCGCCTGCTGACCAATCTTCGCAAGAACGGGATCAAGGTTACGGCCGTTCATAATCACTGGCTGTTCGAGAACCCGCGGCTCATGTACATTCACTGGGAGTCGGTCGATAATCCCATTGAATTTGCCAAAAAAGTAAAACGTTCGATCGCTTTCTTGGGTTAATAACTGACGCTGTTTCTCAAGAATCCTTCCTCCAGCTCTTCCATTGTTACCGGCGCGCGGACGGCAATTCTGACCGCGCGCTCCGGAGAACGCTTCCCAACGACAAATCGATCTGCCGCATACACTTGTACGCCTGACACTCCTCCGCCTCGATGGGACATCCCTTTCTTTGGAATCTTCACGACTGTTCAGTTGTTGACCCAAGCAAAAAGCCGCGGCTGAGCGGCTTTTTTGCTTAGAAGTTGGTATCACCCGATTGCATTTCCGTCTTGAGGAAGCGAACCTTATCTAACGATTGGGTTCTACTGTTTGTACGCCCGTTCATAGCTGCGGATTTTCCGGAAGATTCTGCGATCCGGATGCTTGAGGAAGATATAGGGGTCCGGGTTCGTATTCACTTCGAGAATCCATGGCTTCAATCCGGACTCCATTGCAATATCAAGCCCGATCTTATACACATGCGGGAATGATTGGCGCATCGCTTGACCGGTGATTTCGCCGAGCTTCGTAAGTGATTGCAGCTTCTCCTGAATCTTCTTGGTATGCGGTGCGAGGAGACGCTCGGCTGTCACGACCTCTCCTCCATTGTGGTAGTTGGTTACAATCTTCCCCTTCGCTGCGATCCGTCCAACGATACCGGTTGTTTCCCATTGCTTCTTCGGCGAAAGCTGCACCATGACCCGCAGGTCAAACGGCCTCCCGTTATAGGGAAGAAGATGGATTCCGCGCTGAACCAAATACCTTTTCTGTTTCGTATCCTTCAGGATGGCTGCATACATCGGGCCGATTGCGGAATAGTTTTTTATTTTCCGTCCAAGTTGGTATCTGTAGCCCGCCTTCACCTTATTTACCCTCATTACGCCATTCCCGCAAGTGCCAAAATCTGGTTTAATATAGACCATTCCATACCGGCCCAACATTCTGCTCAGACTCTCCTTGGTCATAGGAACCGTCTCTGGAATGCTGCTGGCTACACGCGCATCCTTCTGAATCGCAACGGTTTTCTTCCACTTGCTTCCGATAAACTTTGACATTAGCCCTGCCTCCTGTTTAAATGTCCTTCATAGATTCTGGTTAGCTTCGATGCGGTTTGCGTCCAACTGAATCGCTGAACAGCATCTATTCTTGCTTGCCTAGCAAGTCGTTTTGTCAATTCAGGTTGTTTGGCAAGCTTTACAATCTGAGATGCGAAAGCTTCCGGTCTATGATATGCGCCTACGAGATAGCCGTTGCGACCATGTTGAACAACCTCCGGAATCCCCCCGATCTTGGAGGCAATGACAGGCAAGCCTGAAGCCATCGCTTCAACATTCACCAGACCGAAAGCTTCATGTTTCTGGGACGGACATACAAAACAACTGCCGGTTCGATAGAATACGGGCATTTGACGACGAGAAAGGCCTCCTGTAAAGGTAACCGGAATGCCAAGCGACTTTGCGGTCTGCCTTAGATAGGCTTTATAAGCTGGTTTTCCGGTTCCGCCTGCTATCGATAACCGTATCGAAGGCACACTTCGGCGTGCGATCTGTACAGCTTTCAGAAGTACAGGGATACCTTTACGAGGAATGAGCCGGCCAGCGAAGAGAATATGGAACGGCTTCGCTCCACTTTTGCCTGAAGGATGAAACTTCTTCAGATCTACGCCAAGGTGCACATATTTGACTTTATGCTTTTGTGCAGGGAATTTGCTGCCGAGCGTACGCTTTAGTGACTGGCTATTGCCAATAATTAGGTTTGCCCTTCCTAGGTCTAATGCAGCCTTGCTAGGTGTAGTCACCGGCTTGGAAACGAATGTCATCGAGTGCATAAAGACAGAGATAGGCGTGTTCGGGAACGCCTGCTTCATGGCACGAATAAAGCTCGGGCGATTGTCGATCTGAATGAGGTCATAACGGTTTCCTTTGACTTGCTTTATCGCATTTCTCAAATAATTCGATTTTGAGCCGCCATCTACTCGGATAATCGTAGCGCGACCTACTCGCGTAGTTCGCGGGAGGTGTTTGCGGTACAAGCTGACGATAGTCACCTCATGATTGCCTTTGATTTGTTTAGCTATTTGATAAATGCAATTCTCTACAGAGCCTCCGACTGGCGGAGGAACCGGTATTTGCTCTGGTGCAATAATTAGTAATCTCACGTTCTCGATCCTCCTTATATCTTTTAATCTAGCTGAAGTATGGTATTCAAAGACAAAGTGAAAATTGCTAGACTGCTGTACTTGAGGGCTTTAATTAACTTATAGACAACAACGACAAAAGCACCCTTCTCTATTACGAGTAAGGGTGCTGTTATACATATAGGACAACTCAAGCAGTAAGCCGGCTCTTTCGACTACGTCCGTTTTCGTCTAGATGCCCACCATTCCACACACGCGCCGAAAGAAATGAGCGTAATCATCAGCAAGACGATCCATCCTACGAGCGGAATGTTGATGACTGCAGCGATGAGCACGGAACCAACCATCACCTTGACCCAATCCGGTTTATAGGCCACAGCCCGAAGCTGCTCGCCAACCCGATGGCTGATTACGGTCAACCCGGCAGCAAAGGCAACCATGAGTATAAGAATAATGAAAATCAGAACCGGGATACCGATGATGGTGATGAACAGCAGCGCACTGACCGCCGCGATCGCCAAGCCGCTCAGAACCCCCATATACAGCAACCGGCTCCAGGATGTAGACGAGAATCGTTCGATAAAGGCTTGTGTTCTCCTCTTTCCGATTAGGCTTATAAGCGAAGGGAGCAAGACGAGCAGTAATGTACCTCCCAGCTGCACACCCCATAGTCCAACAACAAGTCCCCCGCCGATGAGCAAGCTGTTCTGTGTCTGGCTGTCCAATGACAGGTTGTACACATCGTCGCGAAATACAGCGCCAGGGGCCTGGTCCACCTTCCCTCCGACAACGACGATCATCCCATCGACGATCGCGGTACTTGCCGCATGCAGATCACCGTTAATTACAACAACAATACCTGTAATATGACCCTGGATCCGGGCATCTCCGCCGACCACGTACACATCGTCAACCGTGTCCCCCGCCGGAACTACCGTGTTCTGATGTTCGAAGATCGCAGCTGCCGAAGCCTGATGAGGGATTAGGAGCAGAAGAAGCACGAGGAAGCCGCTCAAGATGAAGGCTAACTTTCTCATTGTCGTCATCCCCTCTCCATCGACGTCGGCTGCAGCGCCCTTCGCAGCGTATAGATGGATGCGCTCAAGACCAATAAAGACGAAACAATAACCGTTAACGACACGAACGGAACATCGGACAAGAAATGCGTCACCATGTATAGAATAGCCATGAACAACCGCATGAAGCCGTGGACGAATTTAACGAACATCGCGCCTGCGGTGATTCCGAATGCGCCTATTAGGAGAATTGCGACCAATGGAATCGCGAGCCAGCGCTTCCCGACAGTCAGTTGTTGATTCCGTTCAATCGTCTGCATCACGTCAGCTTCGAACGTAATGGGCGCTTGCTTGAATTGAAAAACCTCTTGCACTTGACCTTGCATGGCCAGCCATTCGTCCAATAACGCTTGGCAGGATTCGCAATGTTCGAGATGCGCTTCGACGGCATGCCTGTCTTCTTCATTCAACTCGTTATCCAAGTAGGCGGATAACTGATCCTCCGGATGGTTCATGAGAGCTCCCCCTTTCTTAGTTCTTTGCGCAATGCCGTTCGAGCTGCGAATAATCGCGACTTCACGGTTCCTAGCGGCACGTTGGTCACTTGGGCAATCTCCTCATAGCGGTAACCCTGCACATCATGCAGGAGGACGACCTCGCGATGCTCCATCGAAAGTCGAGCCAGCGCTTCTTCCATGGAAATCCGCTCCGACGGATCCGAAGACCCCCTGTCGACTGTCGAATCATTCGCTTCCACCTGGTAATCTCGCTCTCTGACCCGCTTCTTCAATCGATTCTTAGCGAGGTTCGACACAATTTGAAATAACCAGGAGGAAAACGCGAATTCACTTTCAAGACTGGTCAACGAATAGTAGGCTTTAACAAATGCCTCCTGCGCAATGTCTTCTGCATCCATACGCTCATTGAGCATTCCTAGCGCATAACGGTAAACAGGATCTTTGAAATCCTTGACGAGTTGGGCATACGCTTCCTTATCCCCGCGCTTGGCACGGCGAATGACTTGTTGTAACTCCTCCACCCGTCTTCAACCCCTACAATATTGCTGTAAACAAACAACCGAAGCCTTATTCGATGTGTGCCGCTTGCTTTCTATAGCCCTGCATCCATTCGTAAATGATCGGAATCACGATGAAGCTGTTCAGCGTCGAGGTGATCATCCCGCCGATTACGACAATGCCCAGCACCTGCGAAATGACCGTATCCGTATTGTGCGTCAGGGCAAGCGGAACGAGCGTCAAGATCGTCGTGCCGGCCGTCATGAAGATCGGCCTTACCCGCGATAGGCTCCCCGACAGAACCGCTTCGCGAAGCGGCATCCCTTCTTTGCGGTTGCGTTCAATTTTATCGATGAGCACGATTCCGTTGGTAACGACAATGCCGGTCAGCATCAGCACGCCGATTAATGCGGCAAGATTCCACTGCCCTTGGATCGCATACAGGGCAATCACGACGCCGGACAAGGCAAGCGGAATGCTAATCAGAACGGCAAGCGGCGCTTTCCAGCCTTTGAACACGAAGCTTGTGATCATCAGGACAAGCAGAATCGATACGACGACTGCGATGGTCATTTCGATGATCATTTGCGTAATTTGGGCCGTAATGCCCCCCGTGGAATAGGTCACGCCGCTTGGGAACTGAATCCCCGCCAATGCCTCATCCACCGCTTTGGACACCTGGCTCATATTCTTCGACGTGATCTGCGCCGATACGATCGAGACTGGTTGGCCGTCTTGTTCCACGATCGAAGAAGGCGCGCTGCTCGTTTGAATGGAAGCGACCTGATCCAGACGGTACGTCTGGTTGCCCGATCCCGTCAACGACTCCGCCGACAGCGAAGCCAGCACCTGCCGAGACGTATACACAGGCATGGTTGTATCTTTATTGGTTCCCTGCGCAATTGGGTCAATATACACATCAACAGGAATGATGCCGTTACCCGATGACACCGGAAGATCGAAGTCCTTCCCTTTGGCTAGATAACGAGCCAGCAGTTTGTTGATGTCCGCAGGCTGGATACCCGCCGCTTTCACTTTGCCCTGATCGAGACGCACATCGAATTTCGGAATGCCGTTCGTCAAATCCGTTTGACCGGCAACCGCGAGCCCCGGAATTGCAGCAAGCTTCGTCCGCGCGACTTGGGCCGATTGATCCAGCGTTTGTTGATCCGAGCCGGCCAGCGTAATTTTGATCAAGGAATCATCGCCGGCAAGGCTTTGGTTCGTGACCGTAATCGTCGCATGCTCTGCAACGGGCGACAGGGCCGATTGTAATTCCGCGATTGCCGTATCGACTGCTTGCTTATCCTTAAGTGCAACCGAGAGATTCGCCACATTCGGCTGCTGAATATAACCGCCGCCCTGGTCGAACACGTCATCTGCCGTCGGAGTAAAGGAAGAACCGAACGTCGCCGAATAGGATGCGACCTTCTGATCCTGATGCAGCACCGTTTCGACTTCCTTCACCTTGTTATCGACGACGGACAATGCCGAACCTTTCGGCAGTTCAATCTGGATCGCGACTTGTCCGCTCGCGGAGCTAGGAAGCAGGCTGAAAGGCAGCAGCGAAGCAAAGATCGCCGCAGCGATGAACAGCACGAGCGAAATACTGATGACGGTCTTCTTGCGGGCGAGCGCCGCGACAAGCAGCGGCTTCATCAGCGGCTCCAGCGTAACGGCCTGACCTTTGGGCGCCTTCCAGCCCATGAATGCCAACGTTGGAATGACGACCATCGCCACAAGGAACGAGACAACAAGCGCAATAACGACTGACCACGCGAAGCCGGAATAGGACGCGCCAATAATGCCGCCGACCAAAGCAATCGGTACATAGACGGCAATCGTCGTCGCCGTCGAAGCGAAGATCGCAGGCAGCATCTCGACGACAGAAGAAGCCAGCACAGGCAGGATCGGTTTCCCCTTGTTCTCTTGTACCCGATTGTACATGTTATCCAAAATGACAATCGCATCGTCCACAATACGTCCCATCGCTACAATCAGACCCGAGACGGTCAAAATGTTCAGCGTAATCCCCATCGACTTCAGAACCGCAGTAGTCGCCAGCAAGGAGATTGGCAGCGAAACGGCGATCATCAGCGTCGAACGAACGTTGCGGAAGAAGAACAGGACGAATAACATCGAGAACAAGCAGCCGAGCAGACCTTCACGAACAAGCCCCATCAGCGATTCGTTCAAATCTTGCGCCCGGTCGGTAAGCAATTGCATGTTTACCTCATGGTGTTGAACAGCCGGGATCGCATCCACGCGCGCCTTCACTTGGTTGGCCACGTCTGTAATGGTGGCCGAAGGCGTTTTGATCACGTTGATCTGTACGCTTGCTTGGCCATTGGTGCGCGAGACGGTCTTCACATCGGTCAACGATTGCGAGACGGACGCGACATCCGCAAGCGGAACGACGTCATTGTCTTTATTTTTAATCTGCAGTTGGTTCAGTTCCTGCTCGCTTAAATCCCAACCTTCGATGTTGATCGGGAACGAAGCCTTCACATTCGCCACGTTACCCTGCAGGGCCGGAATATCCGCAGCAATCGACTTGTTGAAATCATCCAGCGTAAAGCCCTTCGCCGTAAGATCCTTCATCCGCACGAGCACGACGTAGCCTTTATTCGCGCCGCCGACCGTTTGCACATCCGATACGCCAGGAACGGCTTTCAGCTGATTCACGATTGCGGTCTGCGTCGTGGATTGCAGCGTGAGATCGTCAATGTTCTTACTCGCGGAAGTCAAGCTGTAGCTCAGAATCGGGAAGGTGCTCGATGTCAGTCTGGTTACAGCCGGCTTGCTCAAGCCATCAGGCAGATCGGCTTCGTTCAGCGCCTGCTTCAGGGTGCTCTCGGCTTTATCCATGTCGTAATCCATCGGATACGCCAGATTCATAAGCACGCCGCCGTCGTAAGAGGTCGTCTGGATACTCGTCAGACCGTTCGTCTTGCGTATCGCATCCTCCAGCGGAGCCGTAATATCCCGTTTGATCTGATCGGCTTGATAGGATGATGCCCGCATCGAGACCATCAACGTCGTATTATTGATACCTGGCAAATAATCGCGCTGCATCTGGAACGCCGATACGCCGCCCCAAGCCAGAATAAGTAAAACACAAATAAGGATAATAGCGGATCGTTGCATGACCGCTTCAATGATTCGTTTCATCGTTAAGTCTCCCTTCGTTTTATAGAAGAAAGGACAACAGCCATGATCGTATTGTTCATTCGAATTCACAACTATTTTTTTGTTTTTTGGGATAGCAAAAAGCCGCCTGATTAGGCGGCCCCTCCGCTTGTTGACGCCCCATCCTCGAGTCATCCGTTCGATATTCCTCCCTACCCCTGCGCAACGGTTCTGTCAAGAGTTCGAAACTTCCGGAGAATCTCCAGTAGCATAACATTCAAGCTGACCCAAACACCGCCGAATACATATCCTGCGAACACGTCACTCGGATATTGAGCCGTAAAATATATCCGGCTAATGCCGATCAGCAGGCAAATGGTTATAGCACCCAATATAATCGGTATCCGGATCCAGGCGGACGGATAGTGACGCAGCAGGAGAAAGGCCGAAAATCCACATATCGCAAATGAAATGAGCGTCTCCTCACTGGGGAATGTATTGAACAGCTGATACTCAGCCGCGACAGGTCCAGGTCGATGGAACAGCGAGCGCAAGGCTTCATCCATGATTTCTCCTCCTGCAACTACCCATATCAGGAAGAACAGATCCAGCTGGCGCTCCTTGCTATGCAGCACGATCCAGACCACCGTCAAAGCAATCACGGGTCCATACAGGTACATCGTGCCGAGCTTCGCGAAAGCATGCATCCATCCACTCCACCCTGGACCGAATATAGCGGCAACCAGATAGGCCGCGATCTCGTCGAACTGCCCGAATTCATGGGCCAAATAGTCTTGAATGACGCCGATCATCAGCGAGGAAAATAGAACGAAGCCTGCGAAGGCAGCCAGCAGCATGAACCTAACCTTGCCGAATGAATGAAAGTGGCGCACCCCTTCTGTCAGCAGCTGCATGATCGCCTCGCTCACTTGCCGTTTGTACTTCCGATAGATATAGATAACAGCAGCTAACAAGGCCGATGCGAGACCAAAGATGATCATATACCGGTTTACGGTCGCATGATAGGGTTCCCATTTGGGACCAAGCAGCTTCCCCAAGGAGATGAACAAGCCGGCCCAGAAGACAGCGCCCGTGTAAGCAAATATCGCGTAACGTCGGAACGGCATACGTGTAACCCCACAGAAATAACCGGTAATGTGACGTACGCCAGGGATAAAATAAGCGATGAAGAGCAGTTTGTCTCCATGCTTATCAAACCAGCGGGACATGCTGTCCAGCCGCTCCTCCGTAAAATGAATCGCTTTGCCGTAGCGCACAATAAAAGGCCTTCCCAGGCGATAGCCGATCCAATAAGAAAGCGTCACGCCAAGGATCACGCCCAAGCTGGCGGAGCCAATGCTGAACAACCAGTTCAGCTTTTGTTCATAGACGAAGAGGCCAATGTAGCCCATCATCATTTCACCGGGCAGCGGCAGCGCCAGCATTTCGAGGAGCAAGAATATTAAAATGATCCCATACCCATAATGCTCGAGAAGGTTGGTCAAGAAATCCAAGGTTGATCTCCTCCCGGATGTACCGATTTATCCTTTGACGGTCTTGCCTTTTTGGTTGCGCCCTACTCGCCAAATTTTGTCTTCCATTCGTTCATACATCTCAATTGCGCCCGTTATAACTTTCTGTACCGTATGAGATTTTGAAATCCCGACGTGAATGATAATTGCTGCAGCCGAGCCGATTGCTGCTCCGGATAGGATATCCAGCGGATAGTGGACACCTGTCCATACCCGGGAAATCGCGATACCGGCTGCAAGCGTTAACCATCCCCAGCCTTCCTTACGTCTACTGCGCCAAATGGCGGTTGCCACAACGAACGCTGCGGTTGCGTGATCACTTGGGAAAGAAGCGTTGGCGGCATGCTGGATAAGAAGATGTACATGATGGTCTACAAACGGACGATCGCGATCGAACAAGCGGCTCAAAATTACTGAGCCCCCTAATGCAGCACAAGCGGAAACGAGTGCTTCAATCACCATACGGCGATTGGAATTGGTGCGGGTAAACCAGTATAAAAGTATTCCCAAGAAGAAGAAATACTCTCCATCGTTTGTTAAGAACTTCATGATGCCGTCCCAAAGAGCGGAGTGCCCTGCAAAGCCGTTTATGAGTTGGAACCACTTATAGTCGAGATTCAGCATTGTCTTGTACCTCTTTCTGTTGGTTGTTGTGTGTACGATAGAAAAGACAGCCGATAGCTTGAAATTGTTCATTCTCGAAAAAAGGAAAAAAGAGGAGCTTTACGCCTAGATGCGCAAAGCTCCTCTTATCGTTGTAAGACTGATCCTACAGTTTTCGAAAGTCAAAGATTTCCCTTCAAGTCTATGCCTTGAACACAGGCAAACTCTTCGCATATTTGCTCTGTCCCGCATATTCAAGCCCATAGAGCTCTTCAATCGTGCGAAGGACGGAATAATGCGTGGTCCGCTGCGTAACGGTCGTATTCTTCATCATTGGACCGACCAATACCGTTGGAATTTTGTTCTTGGCGCTTAGATCATCTTCATCCCAGGTCAGGATGAGCATGCTGTTATGGGACTTGGCCCACTTGACATAGCGGCCCAGATTGGTTTGAAGCCACTGATCAGCTTCTTTAATCGTACCGTCATGAATATCGTGCGCAAGGTTCGGAATGACGAAGGAGACTGTAGGCAGCTTGCTGTAATCGCTCGGAAAATCCGTGAATGGCTTATTCAGTGAAGAAGGCACGTTCGTGAAGTTGACCCACGGATTATGTTTGCGAGCATAGCCTGTCTTCAGATCATATGGGCCATTATAGCCGGTTCTAGGCAGCCCTTCCGAATAGCCCGCAAAGGTGTACCCATGCCGTATTAATTCAGCCCCTAAATTATCGGTGCTGAATTTGGTCTTGGGGACGCCGTCGCCCTTGACGCCTTGTTCAGAGCCGGAGAACAGATCCAAATAATTCGGCTGGCTTGGATGACGGGTCGCATAATGATTCGTCAAGCTCGCACCGGAATCGAACAGTTGATTCATATAAGGAGCGGAAGCGTTCCCCTTAATTTCCTTATAGGAATGATTTTCTTCCACAACGATTACAATATGGTCAGGTTGTTGCGTGATCGATCGCTGGCTTCCAGAGCCTGCTGCTTGAATCGATGCACCTGTGACGGAAGACATGGAGATAAGCCCAAACAGGACGATTGAAAATGGGAGCGCAAACTTGTATCGCATCTTATACCCTCACTTCTTGTTCATGTAGCATATGCTGCTTCAGTATAAGTTCCCTGGAGTACCGGCACAATACGTCCGGGGCCATGTTAAGCGTAATTTAAGACGTTAATTATTGCCATATGCCAATCTTTAATTTAGGAATTGAAGGAGAATGACGACAACATGAATTTCTATAAGAATGTCCTGCTTCGATCCGTGATCGCATCCGGCTTATGCATGTGCGGCTTCATCGTCATCGCCATTCTAATTGGCGAGCACCGGATTACCTCCTTTGATACCCAGATTACGAAGGGAATGGGGAGCGTTGAATCTGCTTCTTTAACGAAGGTGATGATCTTTTTTACAATGATTGGCTCAGGCTGGCCTGTTGCCATTATTACATTAGGTATCGTCGCATTGTTAACCTACTTGGGGCACCGGAAGGAATTGATCGTGTTTGTCAGCATCATCGTCGGCTCCGCGCTTTTCAACTCGGTCTTAAAGCTCCTGTTTCATCGTGCCCGACCCATCGTGCACCGCCTCATTGAGGCAAACGGATTTAGTTTCCCTAGCGGACACTCCATGTCGGCGTTCACCTTATACGGGCTGACTACCTTCTTTCTATGGAAACATGTGCAAGGCCCCGTATCGCGTGCGCTTATGATTATCACGGGCACCGCCCTCGTCCTCTTGATTGGCGCAAGCCGGATCTACTTGGGCGTTCATTACCCCAGTGATGTGATAGGCGGGTATTTAGCAAGTGGCGCCTGGTTATTGATTACGATCGCGGTCTACCAGCACTTCTTGGAAGAACGCTGGGAGTCCGAACAGCGGTCCAAGAGATTGGCGCATGGCTAGACGTACTTGCTTATCAGACGCTCCCCGCCCTGAAGAGGTCAGCATATGAAGAGCTATGCATGACAATGGCAAATGACGGAGCTTCTAAGTCAATTAAATCACTCCTCCAGCTTTCGTCTTAAATAAACCTTCTTCTTTTGATCTATCAAATGTACGGATATAAGATTATCAATTTGGAGATAGAGAAGAAACTCAACTGCTGCTATAATGCTAACAATGAGTAGACCCGTCCAATTGCGATTGACAACCATTTCATGCCCATAACTATAAGTGAAGGATAGTACCAACACCAATAGGATCATTCTTATAACCCAAAGTGAACATATTCGGAAAGTCACACCCGTTTTCCCCACCCTCTAATTCAAACTTTATAGCAAGGCCTGTTAGTACCCTTTGAACCGGTAACCCGCCCCCCATATTGTCTCGACATAAGTGGGTTCAGCCGGGTTCTGCTCGATCTTCTCCCGTATCTTTCGGATATGGACAGTGACAGTCTGTGTGTCCCCTATTGCGTCGATCCCCCAAATCTTATTAAATAAGTGATCCTTACTGAAAACATGGTTGGGATGACTGGCCAGAAAATAAAGTAAATCAAACTCTTTGGTCGTCAAGATAATTTCTTCCTCATGTACAAAAACTTTACGCGTATCTTGATCGATACGCATACCCCGAATTTCGATCTCATTAGGCGTTTCCTTCGCCCCCAGTAAACGTTCATACCTCGACAAGTGCGCTTTCACTCGGGCCACAAGCTCCCCTGGTTTGAATGGTTTCGTTATATAATCATCCGCTCCAATTCCTAAGCCGCGGATAATATCGATATCCTCCGTTTTCGCGGTTACCAGGAGGATCGGGATGTTCATCTTCTCGCGGATCTTCTTGCAGACCTCGAACCCGTTCATTTTGGGCAGCATCAAATCGAGGATAATGAGATCATAGTTCCCGGTAAGCGCGGTTTGAAGCCCCAATTCGCCATCATGTGCCATTTCTACCCTGTAGCCTGCAATCTCTAAGTAATCACGCTGCAGCTCCGCTATACTCAGTTCGTCTTCAATAAGCAGTATCGTCTTCATGGTTCATCTGGCCCTTTCTTATTTATGGGAATAGTGAGCTTGATTGTGGTACCTATTGAGAGATCGCTCAGAGCCTCAATTGACCCCTCGTGGCCTTCCATGATTTGTTTGGCGATAGCAAGGCCAAGTCCGCTTCCACCGGTCTTCGAATTCCGCGACTCATCTGTTCGATAGAAACGCTCAAAAATCGAGGATAACTCACTTTTTTCTATACCTTGCCCATTGTCCGTTATTTCAAGAACGGCGGATTCATTGGCACAGTATGCTGTTAGTTCAATTTTTTTGGCCGTCTTGTCCATATATTTCATGCTATTTTGAATAATGTTGTTCAGAACCCGGTTGAAATGATCGCGATCCATCGATACTTGTACATGCGAATCGATCTGTACATTCGAATGAAACGAGATTCCCACTTTCTCCAGTTCAAACTTCAGGTCCTCTGACCAGTCAAGTATAAATTGCTTGAAGTTAACGGATTCGAACATAAAAGGCAGCCGATTCAGATCGAGCTTGGCGTATAGAAACAATTCATTGATCAAGTAATCCATCTCTTCCGCTTTCTTCGCAATGGTCTTCATGTATTTTATATTTCTCTCAGGCGTGTCAGCGATGCCATCCATAATACCATCCACATAGCCTTTTATCGCTGTGATAGGCGTTTTGAGATCATGTGAAATATTCGATATGAGCTCCTTGCGGTTCTCCTCATATTGCTGCTGCACTTGAATAGATTCACGCAACTTTAACCGCATTTCTTCGAATGCAATACCCAGCTGCCCTATTTCATCTTTACTGCTAACCTCAATACCGTATTCTAAGTTGCCTTCTTTCATTTCGCCGACTGCTCGTCTCAGCGCTACAAGCGGCCGGATAATGTGCTTGGACATGAAGTAGGTTAACAGTACATGGGTTACAATCATGGTCAGAATGAGCGAAACAAATAATATCGGAAAGAACTTCCTTGTATAATAGGTGATTGGATTGATCTTCGTAATAACGAAGACAGAACCAGGCTCTTTGTCCGCAGACAGAAAATCCAATTGTACAAAACTATAAAAGGAATTCCCAAACTTTGTAGAGGGGAATCGATCCCAGATGTCGTGATCGTTGTAGGCAGGTAAGTTACGGATGAGTGCCGGTGCTGCATTTAGGACGTCTGATTGGTAAATTAGCCGATCCTTCAATCGAATAACGAGCGAAGATGCCAACGGTTGGAGATCGGTGTCAATTTCATGAAGATAGGCAGGGTCTTGAATAACTCTTGGCCGCTGTTCAATCGTCCGGTTCAATTCCTTGCTAATATGCTCAATACCTTCATTGTCGAACATATCCTCCGTTGATTCGTAGATCCCCTTCATACTCTGAAGGTCACCGCGGAAATAAATAACCATCATCAGTGAAATCAGTATGATCGACAGGAGTGGAACGATCAGCATAGCTGCATAAGAAAGCAATAATTTCAACCGAATGGACATGTTACGCATTTTCCTCCTTTCTAACTTTTCTTGACGTGATCCGCATTTTATCTTTTGCAATCCCAATTCGTTCTAATCATTTTGCAATTTCACTTAAACCCCTATTAATAGAAGCACATGATGCTTCGTTATTCTTACTCTAAATGAAAGATATGAAAGTAATATCAACGACGGATTAAAATCTTCTTAACAATCTTAAGCTCGGTCCTTCAAATGGAAAGGCACCCCTTAAGGGATGCCCTCCAAATGTGCATCTATTGCTGATCCTTCTGATCCTGCTGCTTTTAGTTCATCAAGCGCATTGTCGATCTCACTAGAAAGATTCGGATCAATAAATTGCGGTGCTGAGCGCTTGGATGTTGAAGCGAAGTATGTGCTGGCTTCTAGTTCTGCTTCGATCAGGAATGCTTGTTCTTCCGCACGTGCGAATCCCTTCGCAATATTCGCCGTTTGGACTGTTATAACGGTTTGATTCATGTCTTTCAGGGAGATTGCGACATTGACCCGTGATGTGAGCAGCAGCCGGCGGTGGTTATATTCTTCGGATTGCACAAGCAGTTGGTCAATTTTCTCCGTTAATGTCTTCGTCTGCTCTTGTATGGTTTCGAACTGTACCTGGTAGGCAGCCAGCTTTTTCTCTTGCATAAGCTTCTCTTGCAGCGCGAGCTTCACTACATGGTCATCACCTTGTTTAACAGCCAGTTTAGCCTAACGGTTTCTTTTTTCGATTGAAGCTTCCGTCTCAGCAATAAGAGCAGCTTGTCTCTTTTCAATGAACAATTGATTCGCTAGTAGCTCCTTTCCCTTCGCTAGCTCTTGATTAAACTCGCGAAGTAATTGATTAACCATGTGGAGTGGCTGTTCGCATTTGTCCAGGAGACCATTTGTTTCTGCCAAAAATAACTGTTTCACACGTTTAAAGATTCCCATTTTAGTTTGTCACTTTTGCGTTGGTTTGATCAGTTTCCCATTTGTCCAAAAATTCGGATGTGGTTGGCATCATAACGGCGGCATGTCCTGCTAACGTCCAGTTTGAACGATTTTTTCTTCTCATGATCCAGTAAATGACTCCCGCCCCCAGAATCGTTCCGCCTATACTTGCGGCCATTGCTGCATCCCAACCATCTTCATGATGACCATGGTGACCGGCTTCGGCTTGGTCTTCACTTTCGAAATAATGGCGGTCCTCCCCATTTGAGCCATGTTCCCCGCTATGTGAAGCATTCTGCTCAGTCACTTTATATGTGTGATCGTATGCCTGCTGCTGCTCACCATGTTCATCATCCATAACCGATACTGCGTACACGCCACATCCGACTACTGCAACGATCACTGCGAGGATAAGTGTTATTTTGAACCATGACTTTCTGATTCTCATCCTTCATCGTCCTTTCATGGATTCGATTATCTCTTTCACGTGTTCCACTTTACTGTTGAAAAGTAAAAGTACAGTAAATAAATTAAAAATGAAGCGAAGATTCCGAATATCGGTGTAGAAAACTAAAACAACCTGATCGTGTGGTACTTGTAGCTGAAAATACATGTTGGGCCGTTACCTAATGTGCTTCCCTCGCATAAAATGAATATGAAGATTGACTTGAGTTTTAGGTGAGTCGAGGGGATATTCATGGGTAACAAGGTTATTAAGATTCGAAACAATGATAAGCAGCAAAAAGATCCAGGCGGTATGTCTGCGGCAAGCGGGAATAACCTTCCGGATATTATACAATTCTTTGGACAGCTGCTTGTAACAACCGGGGATGTTATTACGACTTTTGGTCAAGCTCTTGCATTTGAACAAGCCAAACAAGACCAAATGCAGTCTGATAAGGAAAAACAAGAACAACAACTTCAGCAACAAGAAATGCAGAAGCAAATTGAGGAAATGAAGCAACAAATTAACCAATTGCAAAGACAGCTCAAGAAAAACAGCAACTGATCAATTGGCAAGAACTGCGCAATTCAAACGAAGTCATCCGTCAATGAAAATAGACCACCCAGATGTCTCTTCCGGATGGTCATTCGTGCGAAGAAGTATCAGGCGATCGCAACGGTTCAACGTCCTATTGGCTCGTTGAGCGATTCCGATGTGCGATTAAAGTTTTTCGTTATTCATAATCGAAAGGGAATCGTTAATAGCGGCTTTGGATTTGCTAACGTTAATGCTCCCTGATCGTGCGGCTGCCAGTACAACATCTATCGAGCCGTCAATTCGGGTCCAAGCGGCGCCATTCATTTTTCGAAGCTTAGGCTCATTGATATCCCATTGGTGCTCGAGTTCATCGGCTTTTGTCTTCAATGTGGCAAAATTATCAGCGTTCACCTCATGCAGCATATCTTGTTCAATCTGAATGAAGTCCCCCAATTGTTCTGCAAATGTTGTTTGTTGCGTATCCATTTGCGCAGAAATATGATGATCTAAGCCGATATATCCCCCAACTCCAATTACAAGGAATATCCCCATAACTGCATAGGTCTGACGAATAACTTGTTTCTTGTTCCCACGAACCTGATCGACTGCTGCTAGTTCGTTCTTAACGGATACATCGAGTCTGGTTACGGTCAGAAGTACGATGATCGAAAATATAGCTGCAAGAAAAATCACACTTGTAATTGTTGTCCCAAGACCAAGCGCACCACTGCTTTTCGGTTGAGACAGGTAATCCCCTAACGAGGCCCCAAGCGGACGAGTGAGAATATACACAACCCAAAAGGCTAGTACACTATCCAGCCTGACAAATTTCCACCCCGCGTAAACCAAGACGACAATAAGAATGACCGATAATCCTGTGTTCAAATACCCCAGACCCAGCTGCTCCGAATACAGATCCCCAACTGCTGTACCAAGCGCAAACGTGAATAAAATGGTCAGCCAATAGAAGGCCTCCCTTTTCCGTGTGTAAATCGAATGAATCGAGAGCGTTTTTTCGCTATAGTGCCAAGCCAGGAACGTTAAGCCTAGAAGCACGGCAAAAACAATCGTACTTGCCTCTAACGGTACACCGATATTATCGGTCAAATTATCGGTTACCAGGGTGCCAAACACACTGATCAGCACTACGGTCAGCCAGTATATTCCCGGAGTATATTGGGTTGCTCTGAATTGAAGTAACAACACTCCACAGAAAGCAAGCCCCATTAGCGTGGTTGTCAATGTTAAGCCGAGACCAAGATTGAAATTGAGATAATCAGCGAATGTTTCACCAACCGTCGTACAAAGCACCTTAATGATCCAGAAGAAAATGGTTACTTCCGGAACTTTGCTAAGCCATTGCTTCGAATTATTCTGGTTCATAATTAAAACTCCCCTTTATTGTAGCGCTCCCACTACAATAAAGGAAAATAGTAAACAACCTGTGAACTGATCCTTAAGGATCTCTTAACTCAAGTGGTAATTAACTGACTATTGCCCGTGTTTGCACGTGCTCGATCAAAAAACGCCCTTCTCTAAAACACCGAGAAAGACGCTGGATCTTGCCTATAAATAAAAACTAACCCTTTTGTTGGGATATCACGTTAATTTGATGCGTTAAATCATCGATCTTCTTTTGCATATTTACTAATTTTTTCTCTCGTTGAATATTTACCCGCTGTTCCTCATTCTCATTAATTTCGGCTTCTTCCAAAGCAAGTCCCGCAGCAACCGTAGTAAGGAAGTCGCCAAACGTCAAAATCGCGCCTGCAATAAGAGCGAGCTTCGCGGACAAATTCTCATTATTTGCCATACTTGAATCTTCTTTGAATTGATCATGTATTCTATTCACAAACCCACCTCCTTAAGTTAGACAAACACCTCGATTTGACTTAACCCAACAACAAGTAGGGGCAATGTATATTGGCTTTGCCTAGTTATGCTTCATTGTATGAGTGCAGAGCCCGGTGGTTACACCGCCCATTAAATCCCATAACCGTGCCTGCCTAAGCTGGTGGTTGGCGATCTAACAGCTTGCCCGTTACGGCAGCATCGTAAAGGTGGCACTGGTAGCTGAAAATACATGCTGGGCCGTTACCCACTGTTCCTCTCCCGCATAAAATGAATATGAAGATTGACTGGAGTTTAGTTGAGTCGAGGGGATATTCATGGGTAACAAGGTCATTAAAATTAGAAACAATAACAAGCAGCAAAAAGATACAGGCGGAATGTCTGCGGCAAACGGAAGTAACCTTCCGGATGTCTTACAGTTCTTTGGACAGCTGCTTATAACAACCGGGGATGTTATTACGACTTTTGGTCAAACTCTTGCATTTGAACAAGCTAAGCAAGACCAAATGCAGTCGGATATGGAAAAGCAAGAACAACAACGTCAGCAACAAGAAATGCAGAAGCAAATGGAGGAAATGAAGCAGCAAATTAACCAACTGCAAAAACAGCTCAAGAAAAACGCCAACTGATGAATTCTCCTGAACTTACGGACATGAAGTAACATGAAAGGCACCTCATCTGAGGTGCCTTTCATTGCTATGGCTATTCTTGTTGTTTCAGTTCACTCAGTGCTTGCTCGATCTCACTTGTAAGGTTGGGATCTAGATATTGCGGTGCTGTGCGCTTAGTTGTAGAAGAGAAATGCGTCATGGCCTCTAATTCAGCTTCAATCAAGAGCACCTTTTCTTCCGCGCGTGCGAATCCTTTCGCAATATTTTCGGTTTGGAATGACACCACGGTTTGATTCATGTCCTTCAGGGAGCTTGCGACATTGACCCGTGATGCGAGTAGCAACCGGCGATGGTTATATTCTTCCGACTGCACAAGCAGCTGGTCAATTTTCTCCGTTAATGTTTTCGTCTGTCCCTGTATGGTTTCGAATTGTGCCTGGTAGGCAGTCAGCTTTTTCTCCTGCATAAGCTTCTCTTGCAGCGCCAGCTTCGCAACATGGTCATCCCCCTGTTTAACAGCCAGTTTAGCCTGACGATTTCTTTTTTCGATTGCAGCTTCTGTCTCTTCAATAAGAGCAGCTTGTCTCTTCTCTATAAACAATTGATTTGCCAGTGCCTTCTGTCCCTTCGCTAATTCTTGATTGAACTCGCGAAGATATTGATTAACCATGTGGAGTGGCTGCTCACATTTGTCCAAGAGGCCATTCGTTTCTGCCAGGAAGAATTGTTTCACACGTTTTAAGATTCCCATATTATTTTGTCTCCTTCGAGTTCATTTGATTGGTCTCCCATTGATCTAGGAATTCAGTCGTGGATGGGATGGATACGGCAACATGCCCTGCTGCGTTCGAACGCTTTTTTCTTTTGATGATCCAGTACAAAAATCCAGCTCCGAGAAGAATACCTCCTACGCCTGCGGCTATTCCAGCTTCATCCCATCCTTCTTCATGATGGCCTTCTTCTCCACGATCTCCTTTCTCGTGATGACCGTTCTCTCCGTTGGAAGCATCCTTATTGTGTTCGGAAACAAACTGCTGGGCCGTCTGTTTTGTAGGATCAAACCCTTGTTTTTCGTGCTCATTGTCCATCTCAGACGCTGCATACACGCCGCCTCCAATAACAGCTGCGATCACAGTCAGGACCATGGCTTTCTTGAACCATGACTTCCTCTTTCTCATTCTTCATCTGTCCTTTCTACTTCTGTTTCGTTTAGCTCCTTGATGGGTTTCACTATACGCCCGAAAAGTAAAAGTACAGTAAATGAATAAAAAAAACGCCTTCCTCCAGATGTCAGAGAAAGGACGCCGCCACTTCGTGAATGTCTATAACAAATCATATGGAATCTTAACGATAAAGGTACTTCCCTCATTCAATACACTCTCAACCTCAATAGATCCCTGATGGGCTTCAACAATCCACTTCGCAATCGATAACCCGAGTCCAGCGCTGCCTTCATCACGTGATCGATGCTTCTCGACGCGATAGAACCGGTCAAATATTCTCCCTTGATCCTCCTCTGGAATCCCGATCCCCGTATCCTTGACCATAAGACACCACTGCTTTACGTGAGGCACAATTGTAATTTCGACCGTCCCGTTGTCGGGTGTGAACTTGATTGCATTATCCAACAGGATGTACACGAGCTGCTTAATCCGCTCCATATCTCCAACAACCTCGAGTTCCTCGGGCATTTGAACGCTGATGTTTATTTTTCTATTCTGCGCGACAGCTTCAATGGCGATTAACCATTGACCGATCTTCGAAACCAAATCAAATGGTAGCATATCAAATTGGACGGTTCCCGAATCAGATCGAGCGAGCAGAAGTAAATGTTGAACCATCCGGCTCATCCGTCCCACTTCTTCCCTCATATCCGACATCACTTCCTTCGTATAGGAAGTGAAATCTTCTCCATTCTCGATTTCGATCACATCCAAAGAGGTATTCATGATACTTAACGGCGTGCGAAGCTCATGTGAAGCGTCGGCTAGAAACTGCTGCTGCTGCCGATACGATTGTTGGATCGGAATCATGGCTTTCTTGGACATGGAGTAACTTAACCAAATCGAAGCGATAAGAAATAATGCAAGAATGCAAAGAAGGATAACAAGAAGATCTTGATATACATCTAAATAAAAGGTTACATCTTTGGCCGCATAGATCGTGGCTTCCTTCCCGTCTTGCGTTACATATGGGCGTGCCCCTATATACAGCAACCTGTCCCTCTCCATCGTTCTCTTCCATTCATGATGGCTATGGGGTACATCAAGCCAGACCAGCCGATAAGATTCCCGATTCGGATGCCATGCCTCAATCTTTTCCAGATTCAAGTCAGCATTTTGAGGAATAGCCTCGCTCCTTGATAGGACGTTTCCTTGATGGTCAACAATATAATAAAAATAAAGATCCTCCACCGAAGTGCCTGTTAAATCGGGAATCTCAACGCTCCCATTGTCTGATGCGTATATGGTGGAATGCAGCGTTTGTCGTTGTTCCCGATAAGCCATTCCTACAAAAAATACGGAAACAATTAGAGAGAATATGACCAGGAAGAGGATGATCAGCCATGTGTATGTGACCGTTAATTTTCGTCGTGTCTTAACGAACAAATCTCCCTGTTTCACGCGCTCACGCGTCAAAACGATAGCCCACCCCCCTAACGCTCTGGATAATCGGCCCTCCTTGCCATGCTTCCAATTTGTCACGGAGCATTTTAACCGTAACATCCACGTTCTTATAGGATACTTCACTTCCAACCCCCCAAACACGATCCAAGATGACTTCCCTAGTCAGCACATTGCCGATGTTCTGAAGAAGTAAGTCGAGCAGCTGATATTCTCGTTGACTGAGGAGAACTTCTTCCTCCCCTCTCATCAATTTTCGTGATGTCCGATTGAACGTAAACTCCCTAAATGCGAGGGTTTCGGAATGGATGGGGGCAAAGTTACGCCTCGTCAGCGAACGTAGACGTGCAAGTAATTCCTCCATCTCAAATGGCTTCGTTAGATAGTCATCAGCACCTGCATCCAAGCCGAGTATTTTATCTTGTAACGTATCTTTTGCGGTTAACAAAAGAATCGCCTGGGCATAATCCATGGCTCGCAAGCTCTTGCATACTTCAATTCCATCCTTGATTGGCATCATCCAGTCCAAAATCAACACATCATAGGCTGTGCTTTGAGCATAATCAAACGCATCTTGGCCATTTTCTACCCATTCTACGTGGAACCCGCCTCTCTTCTCCAGTACGTATTTCATTAATTTGCCCAGTTTCTTATCATCTTCAGCAAGAAGGATGTTCACCTTATATTTCACCGCCGATTGTTTAATACGGTTAGGATACCACAACTAATTAAAAATACAGTAAATGTATCACTTTCAGTCAAAAGTCCGTGGATGAACGCAAGATTGCGTCTTCTTATGAAAAACCCTTCCACTGATGTGAAAGGGTTTGGTTACACTTTATTGCGTTTTGATCGAAGCACGCGAGGAACAAGGCTGCGCGACCAAGACTGCTCAACTCTGACTGTCTGCAGCAAGGTGCGGTATTTGTCCAATACTTTAAAGACGAACACCGGACTGGCATACTATATACAGGGATCATAACGCGCCGAGAGTCCGATAATAAGCCGGGAATAAGAAGGGATACCGACTGATAAGAAGAGGGAGAAGAACGGCACGAACGGCGTTGCTATGTCCAACTGCGTCGATAACACATGAACAGCCGGTCTTGCATGATTTGCAGGGAATATAATATTCTGATTAAAAAAATGGCTAGAAGCCATAGAAGCGGGTATTGACCACCCAGCTTCTTTTTCACTCGACATCACCCTCTTCATCCGGTCTTGTGAAGAATCGTCCGTTTCATCGCGCATGATTAGCTGCCTTGAGGTTATTGCCTGAGCCCATCTTGTGCGAAACCGTTAGGTTGAACCGTATCTGCCTTTTTGCGTTTCACGACATATTGAATAAGGATACAGACAATCAGGATGCTGAGCAGAATCGCAGAAGCAATTTCCGTCCCATTCTGCAAGCCTAATCCTCCCTTTTCATGAGGTTTGATCAAGTAATCTCCGAATGTCGCTCCGAAAGGACGGGTCAGTACAAAGGCTAACCAGAACAGGACGACGCGGCTGATTTTCGTAAACCAATACGCGAGTAGGACGAGTACAATGAGTCCTCCCGTTAGCAGCGCACCTTGAGCAATCGTAAGACCGAGCCCCTGCTCCAGGAAGCTGCCGCCGCCAGCCAGCTTGCCAACGCCTTCCGAATCATGAGAAAGGAAATCACCCGCTGCCGTCCCAAGCGTGTTGGACACCAGGATCGCGACCCAATATAGAACCTCGACCCGTTTCGTTGCAATATGCTTCACATCTAAGGATGGCTCTGTAAAATACCAAAATAAGAAGATCAGCGCCAACAGACCGACTAACAATGCCGCCCCTTTCATATAGCCCAGCCCCAAGGAACGGTCCATATAATCAGAGAACGCTGTCCCGGCAAGGCTGGTTGATGTGATAACCATCCAATATACCGGGGGTACGTACGTTTTAACAAATAGCTGAACCGCCAAGAACACGACGAAGATCCCGATAAAAAATAAAAATGGTGTTAAGTAATTATCCTCGGAGCCCGGTACCGTGATTAAATCTGAGCCGGTTTCGCCAAGTGTTGTCGCGGTAATCTTCATGATCCAGAATAACAAGGTCAATTGCGGTATTTTGTCTACGGATGATTGGGCGATCTTCTTCAAATCTGCCATTTCGATTAGTCCCCTTTCGCTTCAGGTTGATCTTCATGAATCATAAGGAACAGATATAAAAACCTTGTGAACCAATTCTTAAGGATTTCTTATTTCGTATATTCGACTGTACGCATAACAAAAAAAGCCGCAGTTGAGCGGCTTTTTAAGCTTGTATGTTCGTTTACTGTTTATTTGCCCGTTCATAGCTGCGGATTTTCCGGAAGATCCTGCGATCCGGATGCTTGAGGAAAATATAGGGGTCCGGGTTCGTATTCACTTCAAGAATCCATGGTTTCAAGCCGGCCTCCATTGCAATATCAAGCCCGATCTTATAGACTTGCGGGAATGATTGGCGCATCGCTTGGCCGGTGATTACGCCGAGCTTCGCAAGTGATTGCAGCTTCTCCTGAACCTGTTGGGTATGCGGTGCGAGGAGACGCTCAGCTGTCACGACCTCCCCTCCATTGTGGTAATTGGTTACAATCTTCCCCTTCGCTGCGATCCGTCCAATAATACCGGTTGTTTCCCACTGCTTCTTCGGCGAAAGCTGAACCATGACCCGCAGGTCAAACGGCCTCCCGTTAAAGGGAAGAAGATGGATTCCGCGCTGGACCAAATACCGCTTCTGTTTCGTGTCCTTCAGGATGGCTGCATACATCGGGCCAATTGCGGAATAGTTCTTTATTTTCCGGCCGAGCTGGTATCTGTAGGTTGACTTCACCTTATCAACCCGCATCACGCCACTGCCAAAGGAGCCATGTACTGGCTTGATATAGACCATCCCATATCGGTTCAGTAGTCTGCCCAAACTCTCCTTGGTCATAAGAACGGTCTCTGGAATGCTGCGAGCCACACGCACATCCTTCTGAATGGCGATGGTCTTCTTCCATTTGCTTCCGATAAACTTAGACATTAGCCCTTCCTCCTCTTTCCATGACCCTAATACCTCTGGTGCAGTGATGAGCTAAGTTATGGTATTCAATGACAAGGAGCAAATTGCTAGACTGCTATACATGTGGGCAGGAATTGACTATCGTAATGAACGAATACACAACAAACACCCTTCTCGAGAACGCCGAGTAAGGGTGTTGCAATTGTTTAAAACGGTTTGACGACCATAAGCACCAGTGTGGCAATCATTAGCAGCTGTGCCGACGTTTCGATGGGTGTGATCCTTTTTAACAGCAATCCGAACTCGACGGGTATTTCATTACCGCGGTCTTGACTTTCGGATATAACCTTAACGGTTTTTTTTATACGCGGCTCGATCCATCCGTCGATCATGACGACTATGAGCAGTGATAACAAGATGGATACATTCAGCCATATTTGGGATAAACCCATCTTGGTTAGGAGCATAAGCCATACCCCGGTTACTATAAGGACGGTTCCATCAATTTTGAGTAGGATGGCAAGCTTGGCCGTGATACCCAAAGCAAATTGCAGCTGGCCGATGGTTCTAGCGGATCTTCGAATGAAAGGCGCCGCGAAAGCGGAACCGATAATGGCGATCGCAGCCATGATATGAAAGACGAGCAGTAATCCAAACACCCCATTATCCCCCTTCTCCTAAACGCACCGGACTATTGCTTGGATATGCTAGCCCGACCCTTTTTCTTTTGAACGCTCCCCCAAGCTCAAGATGGTCCAACATACATCTTGCGACATCGTCATAAGCCACATTCAATTCTTGAAGTCGGCTGAACAAGTGACCGGCTATCTGTACCTCGGAATACGTCTTGATCGTCTCCGGAATCGGAACTGGCAAGATTTCGGTTGTTACATGCAGCTGAACCGGGTCGGGATGCTCGCTCGACTCCGTCATGGTTCCCGGACACATAATGGACCAATCGAGCTCAGACTGCCGCAGCCTTTCGAAATTCCGGTTGTGATTTTGATACTCCGGTGGAAAGCCGGGTAAATTGTTGCCGATCAGATCTGTGTATGGGATATCCAACAGACCCGCGCCTCCCATGATCCATACACGCCCAGCGAAACTAGATTGGGATTCACATTGGCTTATAATATGATCGACGAGACGAACGAACTCTTCTCCCTGGCCCGCGTGGCCAGCTGCAATAATAGCGGCGTCTTGATGCGCGAGCGCCTCGCCGACGCTCACCGGATCCATCATATCGCCCACGATCACTTTCACCCGCATGGCGGAATGCTTGCCGAGTTGATCATAGAGCTTCTCCGAATTTCGCACGAATGCGGTCATTTCATGCCCCATTTGAATCCCTTGTGCCAATACTCTTTTCCCTGTATTCCCCGTAGCTCCAAAAACAACCATTTTCATTTTTCGTTCCTCCTCTTTTATGGGCCCAATATTTGGTTAGATCAAGCTTAGCATCGCATCAAGCTGCTGTTAAGAACCCACTTTAAAGTAGGGGGCTTACTTAAAAGTAAGCATGACAAAACAAAAGCTGCCCGCAATCCCGTGGCAGCTTTTGTTCTTATTCGATCGTATTCGTGTTCGACGTTCATTGAGTCCGCTTCATGACGCAGACTCTTCATATTTCCGCTTATTATGATTTTCTCCCCACGCACACATGACTTTTGCTACAGGAATCAAGGTGCTGCCGTATTCACTAAGCGAATATTCCACTTTTGGCGGGACAGTCGGGTAGACCGTTCGATCGATGATGCCTTCCCTTTCCAAATCCCGGAGATGTTGTGCAAGCATTTTTTGTGACGCATCAGGGATAAGTTTTTCCAGATCGTTGAATCTCTTCTTGGATTCCATCAAATGCCATAAGATCAAGGGCTTCCATTTGCCGCTTAGCACATGAATGAGCGTCTCAACTGGGCATTCAAGCTGATGAATCATAAATCAATCATCCCCTTACGTGGAAGGAAGTGCATTGCCTAAAATTAACATATTACGATAGCCCCAAGATCAAGTCAATCGTTAGGTTTTTTTGGCACGTCGTAGTCTACTTGAGCTTTGGACCTTGTGCAGCTTGTCATTGCAAAGAATAAACAAACCGCGTGTTACAAAACATAGTCAGTAAATGGATGGAAGAAGGGAACTTGCAGATGTCGTTCACCAAACTAATCGAAAAAATCCCGTTGTTTCATGATGAGCAGAGCGGCACGGATCAGAAGCTAACATCGGCTGAACAAGGTAAGCTTTGGGCGACGTATGTCGGAAATACGATGTCCATCTGCGTTCTGAGCCACATGGTGAAACATGCGGAAGACCCCGATATTAAGGACGTCGTGAAGCATGCGCTGGGTCTTTCCAAACAGTTCGCGGCATTCATTAGAGACGTCTATACGAAAGAAAATTATCCGATTCCAAAAGGGTTCACGGATGAGGACGTCAACATGGACGCCCCTCCGCTGTTCGCCGACGAGTTCTACTTGCATTATTTGAAATACCTTGGGAAAGCGGGTCTTGGCGTATATGCGATTGCCGTCCCGCTCGTAACGCGATCCGATATCCGCGCCTTCTTTACGGAATGCGCCCACTTAACCGTCGAGTTAATGAATACGGTCAATATTATGTTAATCAAGAAAGGCCTTCTGACGAAGCCAGCCTTTATCCCGTATCCGACCGAGATCGATTTCATTAAGAAGCAGGGCTATCTGAACGGCTTCTTCGGCGACATCCGGCCGCTTCAGGCACTGGAGATTACGCATCTTTATGACAATACCGAAAATAACGCGACCAGCAAAGCCGTGCTGCTCGCATTCAGCCAAGCCGCGCAATTAAAGGAGGTCCGGGACTATTTTCTCCGAGGAATCGGAATCGCGTCCAAGCACTATAACGTATTCACGAAGATTCTCCAAGAGGATTTCTTGTCCGCGCCGCCGGCGCTCGATCCGCTCGTTCTGAATACGACGCAAGCGCCGTTCTCGGATAAATTGATGATGTTCCACAAGATGGATATGTTTACGGTGAGAATCAGAGCTTATGGCAATGCCTTATCGATGAGCGCCAGGCATGACGTGGCCGCCAAGTATGGGCGGTTCATGCTTGAGGTCGGCAACTACGTAGAGGATGGCGCCAACGTTATGATTGAACACGGTTGGCTGGAACAGCCGCCCCAAGCCGCGGACCGGGAAGCTTTGGCCAAGTCGTAAACAGCCGGGCCAGCCGCTGCATGCTAGCGGCAATCGGACCCGCTACAGGGCATGCTCGGCCAGAAGTATTAGGCATACTGCAAATGAAATAAGTTCTTGTCCTACCTTGGACAAGAACTTATTTCGTGTAAATAAAAAAGCCGCAGCTGCGCGACCTTTAAACTTAAATGAAGGCGACCGGTCTCCTTCGTTCATCAGGATACGGCCGCCTTCCTCACAATCCGATTATTCGGCGTACGGGTTGAACTCGTTCGCGTAGTTCTCCTGCCTACAAGAAATGGTGTTGGCGCGATTACAAATGAGCCGACTGCACTTGCTTGCGGTCCGGATGGACGGGCACGGACAAACCCAGATTCCCGCGCAGCGTATCGCTCTCGTATTCCGTCCGGAAGAGGCCCCGACGCTGCAATTCGGGAATGACGAGCTCGACAACGTCTCGAAGTCCCTCCGGGAACGTCGGCGGCATGATGTTGAAGCCGTCCGCAGCATCATTCAGGAACCACTCCTCCAGCTGATCGGCGATCTGCGCCGGCGTGCCGACGATCTCGCGGTGTCCGCGCGCCCCTGCGATTTGCTCATAAACTTCGCGAATCGTCTTTAGCCCCTCGCGCTCCGCCAGCGCCCGGATCAGGTTCGACCGAATTTGCGGGTTCGTCTTGTCTTCCGTCTCCGCGAACGCCGGTAACGGCGCATCGACATCATAGCCTCTTAGATCCGTGCCGACGAAGTTCGATAAGTACTCCAGGCCGACCTCGGGCAGAATGTAGCTGTTTAGCTCCTTTCGCTTGGCGATCGCTTCCGCTTCCGTTCTTGCCACGGTGATGAAGACGCCAGGCATAATCTTCAGATCATCCGGCTTGCGGCCGTACTTCGCGAGGCGCCCCTTCACGTCCCGATAGAAGGTCTGGGCTTCCTCCAACGTCTGCCAAGCGGTGAAGATGACTTCCGCCGTCTTCGCCGCCAGCTCCTTCCCCGGCTCCGAAGAACCTGCTTGCACGATGACGGGATGTCCCTGCGGCGTCGAAGGCGCATCCAAGAGACCCTGTACCTTGAACCACTCTCCCGCGTGGTCCAACGGGTGCAGCTTCTCGACGTCCAGAATCTTGCCCTTCTCCTTATCAAGGACAAGCGCCTCACGTTCGACCGATAGCCATAGCTTCTTGACGACTTCGACGAATTCCTCGGCTCGCTCATAGCGGCGCGCGTGCTCGAGGTGCTTCGACTTGCCGAACAGCTGCGATTCCTTATCGTTGGCGGAGGTCACCACGTTCCATGCTGCCCGTCCGCCGGACAAATGATCGATCGCCGCGAACTTGCGCGCGACTTGGTAAGGCTCGTTGTACGTCGTCGTCAATGTCGCCGTCAGCCCGATGTGGCGCGTAACGGATGCGATCGCCGATAGAATGATCAGCGGATCCAGTTTGATGGCAGAAGCAGACTGATTGCCCGAAGGTCGTAGCCCAAGCACGTCGGCGAAGAAGATCATATCGAATTTGCCACGCTCGGCGAGCTGCGCGAGCTCCTGCAGGTAAGCCAGGTCCAAGGTGCGGTCGGCCGCAGTCAGCGGATGCCTCCAGCTGGCCACGTGATGTCCCGGCAGGTTAAAGAAGGCGCCGAGCTTCATTTGTTTGTTTGCCATCGATACCACTCCTCGTTTCTAAATTGCGCATACATCCGGACCACCCGGCATCGTTGAACGAAGAAAGCTCAGCGACAATGACGTCGTAACGTCAATTGTCCGCTGAGCTTCCGGTTGATCGGTCAGCCAATGGTTAAATACCCACTATACCAATGGGAATATATTATCATGTTTAATGGAAATGTCAATGTTTTCTGGATGTCAAAAGCGGAACAAAAAAAGCCGCAGCTACGCGACTTTTGAGCAACAATGATCTTGTCACTGAAATTGTTCCAGGTTACTTTTCAGCCTTCGCGGCATCTGCTTTTGTATGATGGATGGTACCGAACGGGTGCGCGGGAGGTGCATAGATGACGGACACTTTGAGGGGCGTATGACCCGTGTTCGTGACATTGTGCCACGTGCCAGCCGGTACAATGATGGCATAGTCCTTGCTGGCCATGGCCTGGAAATCGAGCCGGTCCTTACTGTCTCCCATTTGGACAAGTCCCTGACCTTCTTCAATACGTATATATTGATCGGTTGTAGGATGAACCTCCAACCCGATATCGTCCCCGACATTTATACTCATGACGGTCATTTGAAAGTGTTTACCTGTCCATAACGTGGTCCGATAATTGTTATTTTGCTTAGCGGCTTGCTCTAAATTAATGACTAATGGTCTCAATCCGTAATCCTTCAATTCAAGATTGCGGTTGTGCAAATACCAATTTGCGTTGTTCCAATCGTAATACTGATGCCAGTAGTTATTCCAGCTGTACCGATAATCATAAGAATTCGAACCTGGGTACATCTTCATTCTCCCTTCAAGTTGTCAGCTTACCTCCATCCTATGCAGCAGCCCAATAAAGGATTGAAAAATAGGCAATCACCTAACTGGTGTGCCCATTCTTCTCAGGATTGCCGCTGCTTGTATGGCTGGATCAAGCGGGATGCTTGAGAAAAATATACTTCGTTCTCCATTCGGGTATTTCCTTTTATATTTCACTAGTGTTATATTACATATGTGAAATACTTCGTGGAGGAGACTTTTGGATGCATCCCATTTCGAACGTCGAATTTATACTGCTTCAATTGGTCGCGGAATGCCGGCATGCTTCGGGGTACGATTTGATGAAGCTGGTCGAACAACGTGGTTATCGGGGATGGGCGAATATCGGCACGACTTCCATTTATGCAGGACTGAAGAAATTAAGCAACAAAGGATGGATCGTCTCCAGTGAATCCGACAGAAAATCCGGTAAGGGACCTGCTTCAACCCCGTTCGCCCTAACCGATACCGGTCAGATCAGACTGAAGCATGAGATTGTTGACAGTCTGTCTTCAACAAGGGAGCGTGACATCCGCTTCGATCTTGGCCTGGCCGCGTTGCCTCTAATCGAGAAAGACGAGGCCGTCGCTGCTTTACAGGCAAGGTTGGATTTTCTTAGCACGGCTTCAACGGAAGTACGGATGAAGTATGAATCGCAAGGCGTTCAATTACCGCTGCATGTAAGGGCGCTGTTCCTGCATCCGCTCTTCCTAATCGAAAGTGAACGTACGTTTGTTTCCAATCTTATTAACGAATTATTGGGGGAGTGAGAGGAATATGGGAAGTATAATGGACGGTTTCATCCCTTACCAAGGTGAACATTGTGAGACAACCGCCATAGGCAATTTACTGCAAGTTGAAGGCGTCCGTCTTTCGGAACCGATGCTGTTCGGATTGGGGCAAGGACTTGGATTCATTTATTGGGACTCGAAAGGATTGGATTTTCCTTTCATCGGCGGAAGGGTCAAACCCGATCAATTGACAGCCAACCTTGCAAGCAGACTGGGGCTGACCTTCAACATTCAAGAAACGTCGTCGGTCGACAAAGCCTGGCATAACGTGCGGCACTGCCTCGACCGCGGCATACCGGTCGGATTGAAATTGGATTCCTATTACTTGGACTATTTCACCAACAAGGTTCACTTTGCCGGTCACTATGCGGTCGTATACGGCTATAATGACGAATATGCCTACATGGCCGACACTAACCAGCAGGGCGGTCTGGTCGAGACGCGCTTAACAAGCCTGAGTTCGGCCAGAAATGCTAAGGGCCCTATGAGTTCGCGGAACCGTTCTTTCACGCTCGAACGGATCGACGCCTTACCCCCGCTTGTTCCAGCCTTGCGAGCTGCCTTGACCAACAATGCACGAGACTATTTGAACCCGCCAATCCGCAATATCGGGAATAAAGGCATCGTCAAGATGAGCAGCGAAATCCTGAAATGGCCCTCCCGCATCCACAATTTCGAACATGATCTATGCCTGATCGCCTTGCTGATGGAACGGGCGGGAACCGGCGGAGCGTTGTTTCGGAATTTGTACCGGGATTTCTTGAATGAATGCCTCGAGCAGCTGGGTGACCCGAAAATCGAACGAGCCTGCCGTTTGTTTACGGAAATCGCTCCATTATGGGTTGATGTCTCTGCTTCAATCGACCGTGCGGGCAGAACAGGCAGCCTCGAGGAGCTGCAGCACGCATCAAAGCTGCTGCTCGAGATTGCGGAGCAAGAACGCACGGCCATGGAATTGTTGTTATAGCTTTCACCTTACGAGACCCGTGCCGCGAATCTTAATCTTAACCTTAACGTTAAATTGGATTTCCGGGTACAGTTTCTGCCATGCTTCCCACTCCCCCTTTGGATCGTGCCGAGTAGCCCGGTAGCGGAGGCCGAAGCCGATCGGGTCCGTATTGGCCTTCTGCAACTTGACCAGAAGCTTCTCGTACTCTTCTTTCATCCCGTTCTCCATCGCTTGTTCCAAGGTATGCCATTCCTTGTCGAATATATTAAAGTGCGACTCTTCCACTTCGCCTTTGATAGTGACATGCATGACGATTTGGGGCTCGGCATTCGAAGGCGTTCGAATCTCATAGTTCATCCTGTAGTTCTCCACATTGATCACGAAGGGCTGATCATCGATGTTCCCGCGTACGGCGAATCTGGAAAAATGGCTCATCATCTGATTTAAGAGATCCGTCTCTTCAGGCGCAAGCTCCAGGGCAATCTTACTTTGATCGAGTAATACCATCCGATCCATCTTGAACGTATCGCCGGCCGCTTCGATGACCGGCAAGAAAGCATCCATGCCACGTGCTTTATATCTCCGGTAATAGTCATAGAGATAGATCGGAACGATATAAGGAGACTCGGTGCCTTCCCGGGAGAAGCTTAGGATGAGCGCATTGTTGGGGATCCGTTCGGAAGGAGGTTGTACCCCGAGTACTTTCTTTGCACTCGGCTCGCCTATGGCCAAATAGGTGATTTGCTGCACATCTCTTCTTCGCACCAGCCAATCGACGGCGTGCGGCATTTCTTCTGCCGCGAATGATTTCCCGAAGATGACGATCTTGGCGTGTCCAAAATCGAATTCCTTATCCACCTTCGATTTCATGAGACGCACCGCTTCCGCAATGGTATCCGCCTCTTCGGTTACCATTTGGGATTTCGCTTGTCCAGGTTCGATTTTGGGCGTCGGAATGACAAGCTTCAGGGTCACCCGATACATCTTAGTTTTGCCTTTATCAATGCCGATGGCAATGACAAAAAAACGCTTGTCCATATCCTTGAAACCGCATCCGGATAACAACAGCAGCAGCGTACAAGTCAGGATCAGTACAAACCTACTTCTCCACTTCATGCTTCACCCTCCACGAGATCCATACCACGAGCCCCACCAGCAACATCTCCGAGGTAAAACGCAAGGATAACCAAAACTTCGTAAATTCGATGAGCTGCTTGTCATTGGTCAACAACCCGCAAATACAGGTGATCACCGAGATTGCGATCGCAACCACCCAGTTGGCGATAACTTTACTGCGTTCACTCGTTTCGGTTATGGAAGGAACGCTGCTCCTCATCAGCAATAATGCGATATTCCACGTTAATGTAATGAACAAGAGCGAGAATGAAATATAAATAAACAGAAACAAGTAAACGACCCGCTCAATAAAGCCATACTGCATCCGAAGCGTATCGACCGCGCTGATCCATGTATACAGATAATCGCCTACAGCCCGCTCGCCGAGCAGCGCGATCGGAATAAAAAAAGAAATCAACAGGACGCTTGCGCCAATTAAAGGAATGAGCCATAGCTGTTTGATTTTGCTTTTCTTAAACATTCGGTTGTAAATGGATAAGTTGATATACCCCGTAAAAGGATAAGTCGCCGCCGACAAAGCCGTCCATGACGGTTTGTGAAATATATAGTCGGTAAATATGCGCACGGAATCCCACTCGATGAACGGACTGGAAACCGATTTGCCCATGATGAAAATAACGAGTGGTATATTGATCAGCATAATGACTTCCAAGATGCCGATGATCGCAAGCGGCCTTCGTGTCGCGGCCCAGCAGCACATACAGCAGAAGCAAACGAGGATAAGCATATGGCTGGTCTCCGGGCTTAAGAAACGAACGACAATAAAAGAAAAAGCAATCAGGATGATGGAACCCGAAATCGCCCACATCAAAAAGAGATACAACAGGATCGGGATGCGGATATATGGAGGAAGGACCGCGGCGAATAATTCAGGAATGCCCTTCCCAGGATGCCGATTCATAGCCCATATAAAGAGAAACGAAAGAATCGTGCCTAGAACGATTCCGCAGAAGACGGCCGTCACTGCTCCGTTGTAACGTTCCTCCAAGAGAATGCGCGGCACGAAAAAAATCGTATTGATTAGCATGCCAATGAGAAAGAGATAGAAAAAATAACGGCTTCTCAACCCGAGCCCCCCTCTTTATATCCTGACACGTCCTGTTCATTGAGAAACAGCTTCAAATAGGGCTGTCCAAAACTCCGAAGATTGGTACAGTATATTCCGATCCCGAACACGCCCGTAATTAGTCCCGCAATCCCGAAGAAAGCGGCCAGTAAGATGAGCGGATATTTGGCCAACCGAAGCGCGAAGCTCATCGTATTGATCGGAATGAGAAAGTTCGAAATCGCGACTACCGATGTCACGATAACCATAATGCTGCTTACAAGCCCCGCTTGCTGTGCTGCTTGTCCAAGAATTAGTCCGCCTACCGTTGTCGCCGTTGAACCGATATAACGCGGTAGCCGGAGGCTCGCCTCAATCAGCGCCTCGATGAGAAACATCATAATAAAAACCTCAATATAAGAGGGAAAGGGAACGGCTGCGCGGCTGCCCGCGATGGAGATCGTGAATTGAAGACGGAATATCTCCGGATTGTATGAGACGATTGCTACATAGAGCGCAGGCAGCATGATAGTCAGGAATATCCCGATGTAGCGCAGCATCACTAAAAATTTCGTCACCAGCGCCGGCAAGTACAAATCGTCCATCGCGGAAACAAAATCAAAGAATACGGCAGGCCCAATGAGCGCAAAAGGCGTTCCATCGATAATGAGCACGACCTTGCCCAGCGCAAGATTATGGGCAGCCCGATCCGGACGCTCGGAGGTAAGCAGCGTGGGAAACCAGCGAAAGCGTGTCCCGCTAATCAGCGCATCGATTTGCCCTGCAGCCTGAATCATGTCCGCATCGACGCTGCTTAGTTTGGCTCTGAAATGACGGATATGGGTTTCGTCCGCACGATTGGTATCGTACACGAAGTAACAGGATGTCTGGGATATGCGCCCCAAACTTAGATGCTCTGCAGTGAGTTCTTTGTAGGGATATCGTTTGCGGAGCATCAGCAAATTCGTATCCGCGTCCTCGCTAAAAGCATGCTGCGACCCTTGGAGTGTCGTTTCGGTAGCAGCCTCATTGGGCGAATTATTAATACTCTTCGAAGCGTTAAAGGTATAGAACGTGCCGGCAAAGCGAATGACGGCTTTTCCTAACAACAGTTCCTTGAGCAATCCTTGCTCATCTTCCACTTCCGAAGAAGAGAGCACCGAGGAGAGAATATTCCGAAAGGCCTCCGCAGACTCGCAGGTTCGGAAAGGATGGACCACTTCTTTATTGAGCACCGATAAATCCACCATGGAGGCATGGTAGAGCAGCTCGATATGCAAGGTGCCATTGTCCAATTGCTCGTATTTAAAGTCTGCTGATCGCTGCAGTGACTCCAAGGCGGAAAGATCCATCCGTTTCACCTGCTTTCATTTGATTACAGTATGGGCTGTTGAATATATTTTCTGTATTTTTTTGGTTAGTATCTCCAAAGGCAAGCGATGTATCCCTCCTTGCAACTCGCGGACAGCTATCGTCGACGATTAGCTTTGAACAGAGGAACAGCGGCAGCCTTGGACTGGAATGAAGTCCTAGACTGCCGCTGTTTGATTTAACGAACTTACGTATAACTTCTCCCTGCTTCCCCAACCTGCAACCGCCTCTGAAGCTAACCGTCGGTGAGCTTCGAGGGTGGACTAGGATTCCGAGCCGAACATCTTCGTCCCGCGAGGCTGGTCGCCGCGGTCGTCCGGTTCGAGCGTGATGCCGATCGTATCGAAGGTCAGCTGATCGGACGCAATTGGCATCGAGAGCACGCCAATCCCCCGCATCTTCTCCTCGACCCGGAATGTACCGGCGCTGCGGCGCTGGCCGTTCTCGACGAGCCATACTTGGTACGCTTCCTTGCCACGTGTCGCTTTCGCCCCGAATACGTAGACGATAAACTGTCTGCTGCTCCCATTATCGACGAGGCAAGCGACCCCGTACGTTTGTTCCCCTTCCTTAAGCGCGACCGGCTTCAGCGGTATGAGCTGCTTGATTTGCGCAGCTGAGACCGACAACGCCTCCTCTAGCGTCGGAATCGAAGCTTGGCGCTGCTCATTCAGCTTATAGCCCCAGAATGCGCCTGCCAGCAAGAAGACGAGAAGTGCGGCCACCCAGGCGCTGATGCTTCGCAAACGGGATCGCGAGTTCCGCCTATTACTGGCTGCGGCTGCGGTTGCATCTGGCCGTGGCAGATTCTCCGTGCGAGCAATCTCCTGCCGAGGTTGCGAAGCAGAAGCCGAGTCGGCGGCCATTACCGCATCCATCACCTGAATCTTCAGATCGGCCGGCGGATCGATGATCTCCATATTTGCGGGAAGCACCTCCCAGATCTCTCGCAGCTCCGCCAATTCTGCCCGGCATTCCGCGCAGGATACCAGATGCGCTTCGAAGGCGCTCGCCTCCTCGGCTGTGCATGCGCCGGAGATGTAGTCTAGAACGAGACTGCATCTATCGCGGCTTACGTTATTGCTCATCTTGATACCTCGCCTTCTGCCGTCAGATGCCTGCGTAATATTTTTAAGGCTTGATGAAGCCGGTTCTTCACCGTGCCGAGCGGCTGATCATACATGGCAGCCAGCTCGCTTAGACTGTAGCCTTGCCAATAGAAATGTTCAACGAGCATAATCTGCTGGCTCGTCAAGTATTGATACGCATCGCGCACTTGAGCCTGCAGCAACCCGCGCTCGTAGCTGTCCTCGGGCGACGGGCTTTGTCTGTCGGGCAGCTGCTGGAGCTGCTCCCAGGGCACGGGCTGGCGGGCGCTCGTCTCTAGCCGATGCTTCCGAATCCAGTCGGTCGTCATGTTCCGCGTAATGGTCAGCAGCCAGCTCGTGTAGCGCCCTTTGGCCGGATCATATTCCGACCCGGTGGACCAAAGCCGCATGAAGACGGATTGAACAATATCCCTCGACGCCTGCTCATCCTTCAGCGCCTTGAACGCGAAGGAGTAGACAAGCGGGGCGTATCGGTCATAAAGGATGGAGAGCGCCTGATGCTCTCTGTCCTTGATCAGCTGCATCAGCTCATAATCGGATCGTTCCCGCATCGTTCTACCCCTTCGCTTAAAGTGTTGGAACTCGAGTGCCGGATGTAAGCTGTTCGCCTACCCGCTCTTGACTGTAATCGTCCCTGTCATGGCCGGGTGAGGCAGGCAATAATAGCTGAATTCCCCTTCCTTGTCGAAGGTGACGGTCAACTCTTCATCTTGGCCGAGCAGCTTCGTGTCGAACGATTCGTCGTCGGCTGTAGCGCTATGCTTGACGGCGTCCCTGTTGATGAACGTGACGGTATCGCCCTTCTTCACGTCAAGCACGGCTGGGGAGAAGGCAAATTCGACGATCTCCACGATATGGTTTTTCGCTGCGTCCTTGGCGGAATCCTTCCTGCTATCAGACGGCTTCGGCGGCGCGGATCCCGGTTTCGCCTTCGGCGGAGTTGTGGGGACCGCCGCGTTGTCCGATTTGGCATTGTTCGCGTGCTCGTGTCCAGCACCTGTTGTGTGGTCCTGGTTCGAAGCGCCCTTGTCTTCGGAATGGGTACCGCTAGCCTTCGCGCCCGATGAGGAGCTGGCCGTCCCCTTGCCTGTGCTGTCAGCAAGCGCAGGTGTATCGTCCGTTTTATTATCCGATGTGTCGTCTGTCTTGGCATCCGACTTAGGATCTGAACCTTTACTAGTGTTGGCCTGGACGTCGGTTTTCGACGGTGAGGCGGTTGAATCGGTTGAATCGGTTGCGCTTCCCGCTGTGCCCGAGCCGGTATCGGCTGTCGTCCCCGAACCGGAACCTGCATCGTTCGGCGAAACCGGTGCATCCTGTTCCCCAGCGTCTCCGTCCGTCGAAGCGGTGTTTGTGTTGTCGTCCAGCATCGCGCCTTCCGTATGCGATCCGTCTATATGCTGGCTGTTATTTGCGGATGCTGCCTGCTGCGGCGCATGCTGTTCGTTCGACCCGCAAGCCGAGATCGCAAAGACGATCAGCAGCAGGATGATCCCGATGCCCAATAACCGTTTTCCGCGCTCCTTCATCGCTTGTGCCTTCCTCATGTGACGATGATTTTCCCGGTCATGAATTTCTTATGCGGCTCGCAATAGTAGTCGTATGTCCCTGCTGCCCCGATCGTGATGGTATACGATTCGTCTTGCTTGAGCAGCGGCGTCGCGAAGCTGCCGTCAACGGCGACTGCGTTATGCTCCATCGAATCATGGTTGACGAAGGTGATTTTCGATCCGGCTTCCACGGTGAGCGGCTTCGTGCCGAAGGAGAAATCTTTAATATCGATCGTATACGTCTTCACCGCGGCGGCGGCCGTCGTTCCGGTGAATTGAACAGGATCGATCACGTACCACACCTTGTTCACGCCTTGACCAAGCAGATCGCCATGCGCGGTATCTTTCAAGAAATAATAGAGCGGATAACCTTTGAACGCTGCCTGCATGCTGCCATCCGGGCGTGTGATCATGCCGAAGTCGGCGGCGGTCAGCGTCGATGGGACCGAACCGTCCACGGCGTCGTAAGCCGGCCAATTCACGAGGCAGTTCCCTTCGCATACGCTCGCATTCTTCGGATCCTTGTCAAAATAATACAGCGTGCGGCCGTAATCATCCGTCAAGTAGTTGCCCGCCGTCGCCGAAGTGGCCAGCATGACGCGGTAATCGGACTTGGCGATGAACCATACGCCGCCGACGGCTTCGCCCAATACATCCCCAGCCGTTGTATCCTTCGCGAAATAATAAAGCGGCCAGCCTTTATACATCCATTGTTTCTGTCCGTCGTTGCGCGTCAGCACGGTGAAATCGTTCTTGTTCAGAGACGATGGAATTTGCAGATGCTCATCATAGAAGATCGGCCAATTCTTCAGACACTCGCCTTGGCAGGCATTCACATCGGCAGCGTCCTTCGTGAAGAAATACAGCGTCATACCGCTCTTATCGGTGAATAGCGTACCGAGCTTCTCGTTCGTCTGCAGACCGATCCGCTCTCCTGGCGGCTGAGCGGCAGCAGCATCAAGCACGCCAGCGGCCTGCAGTTTCGAGAACAGCGTCGTTCCGTCAGCCGTCTGGCCGGCTAATGCTTCAACAAGCGCCGTCGCGATATGCGCGTTCGTTAGCGTTGCCGTCCCGGTAATTTGGTAAAGTCCTTTGGACCTCGCGAACGCTTCGGTGTCGGCATAGCGGAAATCCTTCCCCGACTTATAACCGAGCGCTTCCAACAGCACCTTGTAGAACTGCTGCGCGCTGATCGGGTCGGCCGGTTTGAACGAACCTGCGCCGGAGCCGTTCCAACCGAGCTCAGGATGCGCTTTCAAATAAGCGAGCACCGATTGATTCGATGCATTCACTTGATTGGCGTCCGTGAAATTCGCGGTACCCTTGAAGTCCGTCGCTTCCTTCAAGCTTCCCTGCAGCCGGAGCGAGATAATGGCGGCCTGCATCCGCGTTGCGCTTTTGCCCAAATACGATGCATCGACGCCGTTCCCATCTCCGATCAAGAGCCCCAGCTTCGCAGCCGTCTCCGCATCGGTCTGAACGGCGGATGATGAACCCTCCTCCGCCCCGAAGCTCTGCGACGGCAAGTAACCAAGCATACTCAGGCAGATGACAAGCGATAGCATGATCGAACGTTTCTTTGTCATGACGAACAACCTCCCTCAAAAGTATCCTTCCATTAGAAGGAAACGCAAGGGAGGTCTAGGCGGTTTGATGGCGCGCGATTTTTTTTTGGCGCTCTTTGATATGGGTTGATTCTGAACAACAAAAAAAGCCGCGGTTACGCGACTTTTTAAGCATGATTGTCCTAAGCGCCCGACAGTTCTCGTTATCTGCCGGGATAAAGATTATTGTCGGTCTATACGATTGGCGAATGTGAAGTATGACGTTCGTGCGTGTAATCCACAAGCGCTTCCTTAGCTCGCTGGACATCATCCTTATGGACCTGCAGTTTCAAGGCAGAAGGTTGACCTGATGTGTTCATGGCGCCAGCGGCAATGCCGGACGCCGGCTGACCGTCCAGCTCGCGGACGCGGGATCGAATGCCCCGTCCGTGTAAATACGCATGTTTATCCTGTAATTCCTCCGCTTGATTTCCAGATGCGGTCAGAACGGTTTTCCAACGGCTAGCGCGGATCAGAATGGCAGCTGCAATCACGAACACAGTGGCACCAACGATAATCAGAATTGCATTCATCGTCACTCACCTCTTCGTTCCGGGGAAATTCCCCTGTTTCCCATACCATAACCATCACCGATTCGTCGTGAAACAGCTGGTCAAGTCCAATCTTAGTTTGAACTAGCTCCTTTAGAGATCCGTTACTGCGCCTTTAGATGCTGAGGTTAATGATGGCCGCCATGAGCCGCTTCGTCGGGCTTAGCAGCGTTTTCCATTGCGATTAGCTGCTCCACCGCTTTAGCACCAACGGCAATGCGTTTGGTGGGTAACACTTTATCGCCATTGGTGTCTATGAGGGATTGAACGTAATAGATCCCCTCTTCTTGAATACGGTGCGATACCGAATAGACACCTGGCGAAGTTTCAGCGGCCTTGACGGTAACGGCCGCATCCCGTTGCCCTTCCGGCCAGAACACGAAGTCGGCTTGAGCAGCACCTCCCACCGGCTCCCCGCCTTTGAACACTTCGACGGAGAAGTCGCTATCCGCACCGACCTCAAGCTGCTTCGGCAGCTGCAATTTTACCGTGAGGTGCGAAGGCAATCCGGATTCGTCCAATTCGGGAATATTCGCTGTGCAGCCGAATAGAAGAACGGACAGAAGCAGCATGCTGCCCAGCGAAGCGAACCGCCGTAACGTATATGTCGACACTAATAATCCCCCCTATACAGAAAACCAGTGGCGCAATGGTTTCACCCTATGAATGATCAACGCGTCTAGCACCAGGACGACGAGGATCGATATCCCTACCAGCGGCATGACGATCCCGCATACGAGCATGATTAGCGTAACGCCGATCGTCACCTTCTTGTTATCGTGCCGATTCGGCGCTCCCAGCTTACCGTCCGGTTTGCGTTTCCTCCACATCACATACGAGCTGGCCGCGGTCAAGATAAGGCCCACGCAAGCTAACAAGCCAAGCAGTTGGTTCGCGAGTCCGAACAGTCGGCCTTCATGGAAGGCGATGCCGTATGTAATGGCTTGGGCCATGATGCCATAATCCGCGAAACGAACGTCGGTTAACACGGCGCCGCTATATTGATCGAGATGCAGCGTGGCATTGTTCCCTGGTTTGACATGCGAGGTCGATACGGTAAATACTCCGGTTTCGCCTTTGGGCAGCGTGATCGTGTAGGGCTTCGCTACGTTCTTCGCATCCGCGATCCCGGCGATCTCATCCGAGGTTAACGTGATATATCCACCAATTGCAGACTGGGGAAGCGGCAGATTCTCGGCTGCCCAAGGCAAATCCTCAGCCGCATCTTTGGCGACCGTGACGGATGACGGCTTCGCGCCGAAGCTGTAAGCATAAGGAGGCGTATTGGTATTCGTCGAATTGGCGAGCCGGTCGATCTGTGGTCCCATAATGCCAGACCAAGGCAGCCCGCCTGCGATAATAACGATTAGCAGCAACGAGATCCAGAAGGCGGGCACCGCATGAAGATCACGCCAGAATAGCCGGCTGCCGGGCTTGCTTAGTCGTGGAAGAATCGTTCCCCAGATGGAAGATTTGTTGCGCGGCCACCACAAGTACAGACCGGTTGTTAACAAGATGACGGCCCAGCATGCGGCCAGCTCCACAAGACGATTGGCGATGGTACCCCCAACGACGAGCTCGCTGTGAAGCTTCTTGAAGAACGATGCGAATGTCTTGTCCGTGTCTAGCGTACCGAGCGCTTCCCCGCTGTATGGATCCACATACATCGTGGTCGGCGTCCCGTTCAGATTGACGGACATCGGATAGCTTGCGTTCTTCGCATCCGTTAACGTAATGGAGGATACCTTCAAATTAGGATTGTCGGCTTGCACCTTCTCGATGATCTGTGCCGACGTTAGACGCTGACTGCCTACTTCGCGAACGACCAGCATGTCCTTGTACAGATAACCTTCGATTTGCGGTTTGAACAAGTAGACCGCGCCGCTGAATGCCAGAATAATTAAGAATGGAGCAAAAATAACGCCAGCATAAAAATGCCATCGCCATACGGACTGGTAAATCGTTTTGCTTAACCCTTTCGATACTCTTTTTGTTTCCCCGGCACTCATGAATCAACATCACCTCTCGCGCAGATATCGAATCTTCGATAACTATAGCGCATGGGGATTGGATGCCGGATGACTCGACTGGGCTATGTGGAGCAAAAAAAATACATTATGGATTCCGCAATATCCCTTTCGATCCTTGGCCCGTAGGTATAAAACGATCAGTATGATAGGCGTAAGTCAATTGATCCTGGAGCGGTTCACCCTGCAGCAGATGCTCGCTTACAAGCTGTTTCCCGCTCTCGGGCGTCATATTCTTGTACCAAGTTCCTTCGGGATACACGATGACGACACAAGCGTCCTCGCAGCGGCCATTACATTTTGTGCGCGTGGTATGAATCCGATCTTCCGCTGCGTGATGCGCGATCTCTGCTCGGATTGCATGCGTAACTTCGTCCGCCTGTTGACGCGAGCAGCTTCCCCCATTGCATATCAACACATGATGCTTCGTTCTCGACAAATCCCAAGTTCCCATGTTGTTTCCTGCTCCTTCGACTCTCGTGGATTAGCACTACCTATATCTCTTCTGCCAACAAAAAAAGGCGTCCTTCCCCGTGAAATAAGCATAGGGAAAGACGCTTTCATCATTTGATAGGATGACGATTCATCTAACACTCCCTATCTCTCGTAGGTACAATAGTGCTGTCAGAACAGGCAGGTCTCCTGGCTCCGGAATCATCGCATGGCAGCAGCCTTCCCGATCAGAGTTGATCAGTGGCTGGATCGAGCTGCCTGCTCCTCCGTTACAGTGGCGGGACCGCGTCGGCATTGCACCGAACTTCCCTATTAAGTCTGACCGGCAAGCATGTTGGCCGATCAGACACCTGTTCCCGAATATGCAATTAGAGTAAATCCATTACTCCCCTATCATAGTCGACCGTTCTAGCGAACACAACAGCCGATACGCAATGTTATTTCCAATATCGTGTCATTGGACAAATCGACCTAAACATACCATTCAAGAGTCGAGAATAGAGGAGTGAGTGAAGTTGAATGCCTTTGTAGCGCGTTCGCTTGAAGAAATCAGGTTCTGGTCACGTATCATGAAGGAACATTCCCTCTTCCTGAAACTGGGGTTTCGTTGCGAAGATACTCAACTCATTCAAGAAGCAAACAAGTTTTATTCTATTTTTGAGCATATCGAAGCGCAATCGCATGCGTTCACGATTCAGACGGACCCCAACCAGATCAGAGCCTTCAACATGGAAGTACACAATGCGGTATCGCATATATGGGTTTTCAAGCGTAAGGTACTCGGGCTAATCCTATCTTGTAAGCTTCCTGGCGCCAATAATTTCCCGCTTCTCGTCGATCACGTTAGCAGAGAAGCCAATTACTTCAGAAATCGTCTATCAGAGCTTAATAATGGACAGCTAGAGCCGCTCGCGGACGCCATTATCGATGAGAATGTATTCTTCCTAAAAATTATGGCTGATCACGCCAAATTCATTGGCCATTTGCTTGACCCGTCCGAACGAAAATTAGTCGAGCAGGCACGTGAATTCAGCCATGATTTTGACACGCTGCTGTGGCAAGCGCAGGACTTAAGCTCCATGCGCCCTCAATCGCAGACGCAGCCTTTACTGAGTCAATTTCTTGATCAGAATCGCGTCTCGGTGGAGAGCTTGCGTGATTTCAAGAAGACCGCTCGAGATCTTATTGAAGCTTGTCGGATCAAGAGCATCATACATCCTTTGCTAGCCGATCATGTATACCGGGAAGCCGAGCATTTCTTGACGATTATTGATATGTTCGAGAGTCATTTGAAAGGTAATCCTTCACATGAAATGGACCACCATAACGCTTGGCATTGACCGACGCAGGAAGGCAACACTTCTTCTACGTTACCGCTTGTCAGTCTGTCCATGCTTGTGAGCCTCAAGAGATCAGGATAATCAGAAACAGGCTGAGACAACTGCTCTCAGCCTGTCTCTGTTATTCCCGTACTGGCCATGGTGCCGCAATCCACGATCGTCTTGCCGCCCATTCGTCCGACTTCTACTTCCCCTGCTCCTCAATCACCTGCTCGATCCCCAATAGAATCAGCTTCAATCCGAACTCAAATGCCCGATCAGACCCCATCAACTCGAAAGTCCCGCTCTTGTACATGCGCCGAAACATTCCTGCATCCGCCTCGCTCATGGCGTCCAGAAGGCGGGTCATCTCTCCGCTCGGAAGCTCTCCCTGCTCCTTCACGATCGCGGTCACATTGCGCTGATGCTCATAAGCGTCCAGAACAAAGTAGAACACGTAGTTCAACAGCGTAAGCGTCGCTTGAAACTTCTGCTCCTGCTCAAGCGGCGTCGATTCCATGCAGAGCAGCAAGCGGTTCGTGAACCGAATGATGTCCGGCTCGTGGGGCAGCGTCATCATCATGAGCTGCGTGGAGCAGGGATACCGGCCGAGCACGCTTCGCACCGTTACCGCAAGTCCGGTCAACTGCTCCTTCCAGTCTCCTTCGGAGTGGAACTCCTCCACAATGATTTTCGACACCTGGTTGGCGAGGCGCTGATAAAGATTATGCTTGCTCTTGAAGTACCAATACAGAGACGGCGCCTGAATCCCCAGCCGGTCGGCCAGCCGCCGCATGCTGAATTTCTCAATCCCCTCTTCCCCGAGAAGTTCCCACGAAGCTTCAAGAATTTTATCCTCCGAAATCTGAGGCTGCTGTTTTTTCATCCGTATCCGCCCTTTTATCTAACAGTGTAAGTTTGTGCTTTACATGCTTCTAGGTTCATGATATCATCTAACACTGTAAGGCACAACCTAACACTGTTAGAGGGACGACAAATTCATCCAGAAAGTAGTGACCCACATGGACGCAGAAAACCTACATTATTTTAAAAAAGCCCCAATCGCAAAAGCAGTAGCATATTTCGCTGTTCCGATGATGCTAGGCACGTCAATGAGCGTCATCTATGCAATCTTGAATGCCTATTTCCTTGGCACGCTCCACAATACCGCCATGTTAACTGCACTTGCGCTTACCTTACCTTTATTCGCGGTCATCATGGCGCTTGGTAACTTGATTGGTATGGGCAGCGGTACATTCATCTCCCGCCTGCTCGGAGAGAAGAAGTATGAGAATGTTAAACATGTATCTTCATTCGCCTTTTACAGCAGTTTAGCGCTCGGTCTTATCGTGATGGCCGTGGGTCTCCCCTTGATCGATTCAATCGTCGATAGCTTGGGGGCAACGCCTGATTCCTTCGGATTCACGAAAGACTATGTCACGATTATGCTTATCGGTTCGCCATTCGTCGTCCTATTCTTCACGCTGGAGAATATCGTACGCTCGGAAGGCGCAGCTATCACGTCGATGATCGGCATGATACTGAGCGTGGTCGTGAACATTATTCTCGATGCGCTCGCCATCTTTGTCTTCCATTGGGGCGTGATCGGCGTTGCGTCTGCTACGGTCATTGCCAACTTGGCAGCGAGTGTATACTTCGCCTTCCATATGAGATATAAGAGCCAATTCTTGACGGTCTCCATCAAATGGTTTAAGGCGAATAAGGATATAATGGGCAATGTATTCAAAATCGGGGTACCCGTGTTTGTTATGAGCATCTTCTTAGGCGCCATGTCGCTCATCTTAAACCATTATCTTGTCCAATATGGGGATCAATCTGTAGCGGCTTTCGGAATTTCATCCCGTCTATTGCAGTTTCCTGAGTTTATTCTGATGGGGTTATGCGAGGGAGTCGTGCCGTTAATTGCCTTCTCTTTCACCGCGAATAAATTGCGCATGAAGCAAACCATTGGATTCACGATCAAGACGATTGTAGCGTTAGCCGTCATGTTTGGCGTCATCGTCTATCTGATCTCCGACCATCTAATTGGCTTATTTACGAATGACGCGCAGTTGATTGAAATGGGCAGCTACATTCTGCATGTGACATTCTTATCCTTGTTCATTACGGGCATGACCACCTTGTTTACGGGGATTTTCCAAGCAACCGCGCAAGGCACTGCCGCGTTTATTATGTCCGTTATTCAAGGCATTACGCTGATTCCTGTCCTTTATATCGCCAATCGCTTGAATGGTTTCCACGGGGTAGTCTGGTCGCTCGTCATTGCGGATGCCGTCGCATTCCTGGTTGGCGCTGCCATGCTGTATTTTCTGCGGAATAAACTGCAGCCGGATATGGAAAGTTTAGTCCACTAGTGATTTCACATCCCAGAAAGCAGGATTGGGTATTCCCGATCCTGCTTTCTGCATATATAGATTACCGCATCTTTCCCTGGGGAATAATAACTGATGCATGGAATAAAACTTCGAGAGGGCTTCTTCTCACTCACGGAACTAACGTCTTAACACGCTAAGGCTATATTCTCGCCCGAACTTGGGTGCTAGCGCGCCCCATATCGTCCCGATCGCCATCTCTACCTTCGCCATCGCGTCCTGGCCGCCGACGTCAACCGGATCGAGTCCGATCTCCGCCGCCAATTGGGCGACGACTGCCACTGCCGCGGGGTCATCCCCGCTTATGAAAGCCGTGGCGCGTCCACCTTCATAATGCGGATTCGCAAGCACTTCCCACGGCAGCGTGTGGAAAGCGCGGACGACGCGCGCATTCCGGGCAAGACGCCGCACTTCCGCGTCCGCTGACGCGCCATCGTAACGGTTGGTGCAGTTAATGAGGATCTTGCCTTCCAGATCGCCCGCCTCAGCCAGCACACGCTCGACATCATCGGGCAGCACAGCGAGCAGGATTACCTCGCCGAACGCAGCCGCTTCCTTGATCGTGCCCGCCTGCGCGTGTGCGCCTGTATCCTGCAGCAAGCGCTTTATCTTCTCGCTATGCGGATCCCGCGTACCGAACATCACATGATGACCGAGGGCTGCCCAACGTCTGCCTAATGTTCCGCCCATGTTCCCAGAACCAATCGAGGCGATTTTCATTTTGTCACCGACTCCCTCTCCATGATGCCGTTGTAGAAATCCAGCTTCTCTCTTGTCTGTCCAATTATGTTCGCGAGGGCTGCATGCTGCGCTTCCATTCTAACCAGATGCTCCGTGAGAATCTGCGCTCGGCTCGTAATGACTTCCCGATCTTCGGCGCTTAGCGGCAAAGGAACATTCGCGAAGCATCGCCCTTCTTGCAGGAACGCCTTCATCTCTTCTAGCGACAACCCTGTCTTCTTCAAGCAGTGCAGCGATGCAAGCAACCGCACGTCTTCCTCGCTATACGCCCTTAAGCCTCCCGGCCCTCTCTCGGGCGGTCTGCTCAAGCCGATCTTCTCGTAATATCTGAGCGTATCGATGCTGAATCCCGTCAATTCGGCTGCTCGCCCGATCGAATACATGCAATCGCCTCCACTTCCTGCTCCTGGATTACCCTTATTCTAAGGGCTGGAGACGCCTCCAGGTCAATACCTGATTTGCGGTCAACGATCGGCATTAGACGGAACATCGCCAAAAACAAAAAAGCCGCGGTTAAGCGGCTCCTAAGCATCTGTTCACAAATAACGGGCGATACAACGGACCATCTCCGCCGGGAATCGCGATAGATCCGCCATATCCAAATATCGGCCATCGCCATAAATCCGGTTAATGATTTCTTTATCGTCGCCAATGGCCGCCGCTAAGAAGCGCACGCCTTTGCGTTCATATTCCCCGATCGTCTGCTGGATGTCCAGAAGAGCGGCCTCGCCGGTATAAGCCTCCATCGCTTTGGGCTGACCATCGCTAATGCTGATGAGCAGCTTGGTCTGACCGGGAGCGGCGGCCAGCCGATCGGCCATGATCCGCAGCGCCATGCCATCCCGATTGTTGCCTCTAGCGCGTATGCCCATTAACCGATACCGGTCATTCGGATCAGGCTTCGCGAAATCCGCGTACGAATAGATGGACATCTGTTCCAGCCGCGAGAGGTCCGCTGTATCCCCCGCGATGATGACGGGAATGTCGCACAGCATGCAGAATTCATAAATCGCGATGGCGGCAAGCCTCGCAGCTTCCAGCCTTCCTGCGGCATTCATCGATTTGGACTCGTCGACCCGTACACCTACGACCAAGGAAGGCGCTTCGGTAGGCGGACGTTTCTTGGCAAAATGCCGGAAGTCCACATACGCCAGACTATCCGCCCGGAACTTGCTGCCATAATAGTGACGGCTGGCGTAATCCACCGAAATCTCATGCTCGAGGAGGGGCATCGTTCGACGGGCAATCTCCTGCACGACAGGCAGCAGATCCTTCGCTTGACGTTCAAATGCGAGGCGATCCTCTGGCGTAATTTCCGGTCGATGTACGATCAGCTTGACGTTCTTATGCGCGGAAGGGGCGATGATGGCCCGTGCTTCTTGATTCAACAGCTTGCGGAATGCCTTTTCTTGCTGCTTCTGTTCCTCGTCTTGCACCAGCGGATCTGTAGCGATTGCGTATGACAGATTATCGCCAAGGGTGCTTCGCGTCCCCTCGTCGGACTTCTCGAACTGGATTGGCTGCAAGGCGGCGCTATCGTCGCTCTCAGCAGACATGAGCAGGGCAACTCCGGAGACTGCTGCATCCGCGTCGAAGGCGACATCCTGATGTTCGAATTCACCGGCAGCCGTTAATTCAAGCTTCCCGAGAAGTCGTTTTTTTTTACCGAATCCTCCATTTGTTCCAGCTGTGCCAGCAGTCCGCGAGAGCGCAGCGCGTCTTCCAGCAGCTTGATCTCATCCGGGTCGGTCGTGATTTTGTAGATGACTTTATGGTACATGGCTTCGGTCACGGGAATCCCGGCTGCAACGGCATCGGTCCAGTAGAAATACGAACGCATCCCGGCCACGCCTTTGATCGCATTGGCCTTGGCCGCTTGATCCAATGTCATGATCGCATCGGCTAATAGCCCTAGAACCGCTTGATCCTCGTATCCGACCATGGCCATCGCTCGCTCGATCATCACGTCCTTCGTGGGCATATCCATCCGTTCCGTATGCTGAACACGGTCCCGCAGCGCTTCGTTCAACGGCTTGGTGCCCGCGTAACTCCGGTTCGTCGTGATGACGACCATGAAATCGGGATGCCGTCGGATGATTTCGGTCGGCAGATTGATGCTTCCATCCTGCTCCAAGGCAGAATTCAGCGCCATGAGGACCGAAGCATCACGGATGACGTTCGGCTCTTGAATCTCCAGCAGGTACCCGTTCTGGTAAGCTCTCACGATCTCGGATGGGTAGAACCGGTACTCGACCGGCGCAGCCTCCGCATCCTCCGATGGGTCCCCTTCTGCCCTTGTCATGACCGGTAGGATCGCCCCGATAATATCCGATTTGTCCATATCGGCGAAACAAGTGACCTTGGTATAAGGCAAGCCGAACGCTGCGGATAACGCCTTCGCCAATTGGGTCTTGCCCGATCCGGCGTCGCCTTCCAGCAGAATGGTCGAGATCTTCATCTCGCCCCGGTTCCAGTTCCGCTTCACCTCTTCGCAGATTCGCTTCTCGGCTTGGCTGACTTGATGCGAAGCGGGCTTCTTCCAGATGAGCGCGCGCTCCAGCTCCGTTAATTCCCGTTCTGGAGATAAGAGATAAGGTTGATTATGATGCATTGCATTCACTACTTTCGTTCAAGATGTCTAATTAATAGCCCAGTTCTTTCAGGACGCGGGACAGCGTGCGCAATCGCTCGCCGATCATCTCCCCATTCTGGCTAAGCGCCTGGTTGAACGACTGAATGTCCTCCAGGATATTCGCATTCGCCGTGCAGACGGCCACGTTCATTGCACTCCCCTGAAGTCCGATTCGATCTAGGACAGGCTGTTCGGGGTCGAACAGATGTTCATAAATATAGGCTTCGTTAAAATGCTCCATGGAGCGGCAGATCAAGATCGCTAGATCAAGCACGCGATGCAAAGGCAGCTCTTCGGATTGCGTAGAGAGTGCGTCCCCGGTATAACGCCATACTTTCGCGGATAGCTCCGCTTGGCGAGGACCACTCTCCGCTGTTAGCCCTAACGAGAGGCATTTGGCATCCAATCGGCCAGCATTGCGGCCGTCTACCTGGTCGTAATGCTCGGCGACGACGACGGGTTTATGGTTAAGTGTATCGGGTATGTTCATTGCGTTTACCTCCAAGGATTAATAAAGTTAACGTTTATAAAAAATGACCTTAGCATACGGTTATTATAGATATTTTCCGATAATAAATCAAACATAATATATTTTCGTCTAGTACATTGGATGTATTGACGCGATTGTGCCTCTGTCCTCTCCTGAACACGCCCATTCTGCGTCAGGCTTGCCGTTTCAATGTCCTGATGCCCCTTTGGATCCGAATATCCTCATGGAACGGGATAAGAACACACTGATAAAAACACAAAAAAAGCCGCAGCTGCGCGACTTTCTCTGGTCTATTTGTTCTTGATGATTGGATTAATCCTCCACAATCGCAACCGGGCGCGCCCAGCCGGCGCTTCCCTTCTCCACTTTGACGGGGAAGCAGCTCACCTTGAAGCCGAACGGCTTCGGTATTCGATCCAGATTAGCCAGCTTCTCGATCTGACAGTATTCCCGGTCTTTGCCGACGTAATGTGCCGCCCACAGCACGCCATCGCGCGGTTCTGCTTTATATGAGGCAGCTTGCAGATTGAGCGGGATATCCCAGCCCCAGCCGTCCGTGCCGACGACCTTGATGCCCTGATCGAGCAGCCAGACCGTCGCCTCGGCGGAGACGCCGGCATGAAGATAAGCGTAGTGCTCGTGATAGAGCCGTTTGTCCGCATCGCTTCGGATGAGGACGATATCCAGCGGCTTCAGCGTATAACCGATCCGGTCCAGCTCGGCCATGAGATCTTCTGTTGTAATTTCGTAACCCGGCGGCTTCGAGCTGAAGTCGAGCACCACGCCGTCGGCATAAAACCATTCGAGCGGCAGTTCGTCGATCGTTCGGGCCGGCTTGCCTTCCGAGGTCGGCCAATAATGCCAAGGCGCGTCGATATGCGTGCCTGCATGCGTATTGAGCGTAATGGTCTCCGTCGCCCACGCTTTGCTCTCGGGAAAATCGCTGCTGTTCAGGCCGAGAGCGGCCGCAGCTTGTTTGGCTCCATCCTCATGGCTCGCATACGCAATGGATGCCGGGAGCGGCTCGCGGATGCTCGGACTGATCGGTACGCTTAAATCGATTAGTTTCATCATTTATTCCTCCTGATTCTGCCAGTCCTATTCCGCCTAATTATAGCAGCGAATGCATCGCTCATAGACACGGCTAACGCTAAGTGTCGATTAATTCGCCAACAGTTCATTCAATTTTCGCTCAAGTTCATTCAATCCCTCGGCGGGATTCAGATGGTTGAAGATGATATTCTGCAGCTCTTCGGACAGCGCCGTGTACAGGGCTGCGTATTTGTCCGTCTGAGGCGCGAATTTCACCTGCTGCTCGGCCTTCAGAAATTGGTCGCGGTAAGGGAGCATCCGGTATGCATCGCTGCCGCGCACCGTTCGATTGACAGGCACGTGGCCCGCTTCCCCCCATTTCTGGCTGCCCACCTCGGAGAAGTAACGGATGAACGACATCGCCGCGAGAAGCTTCTCCTTCGGGACATAGGACGGGATGACAAGCGCGTGAGCGCTTCCCCAGTGCGCTTCGCTGCCAAATATCGCCGGCAGCGGCGCGATTCCGATGCGCAGCGACGGATTCTCGAGATGGTGGCCCGCTTCCCAGTTGCCGCCGAACCATAGCGCGGCCTGCCCATTATGGAAGGAATCCCACGGTGTCTGATCATTTAGGTCGCTTAGTCCATCCGTATATAGCTGTTGAAAGAAAGTAAGGACCCTGCGCGCGTTATCGTTATTAATCGCCGCATGCATCAAATCCGGCGTCAAGAGCTCGCCTCCCGCTTCGTAATACATATCGAGGAAAGGCTCCTGGAAATAAGGCGTATTGATCGCGAGCGGTTGTATACCGGGTACCCGAGTTTTAATCTGCTGCAGCAAGTCGATGAACCGCTGCGGCGTTAAGTCATGAAGGAGCGGCGTTCCGTCATCTCCGAGTAAGTCGGCTTTAGCGAGAAGATCTTTGTTGTAATACAGCACATGGAAATGCGTATCCAACGGGACCCCATAGGGCTTGCCGTCAAAGTTGACGCTCTGCCTGCTCGCCTCTGTGAGGTTGTCAAATTGAAATCCCGCCTCACGCGCCAGCTCGTCGAGCGGCTGGATCTGCTTCGCCTTCACGAAAGGCGACATCCGGTCTACATGAGCGACCGCCACGTCAGGCCCTTTCCCAAAGGACAGCGCGGTGCTAAGCCGTACATAATACTCGTTCGATTCCAGACGCAGCTGCCTGACCGTGACGTCATCTTGAGAATCGTTGAATCCCTTGATGATTTGTTCCACATAATCCCCTTCCCCGCCGCCAAAGGGGTTCCAGAACGAGATTTCCACCGGCGGCTTGGGGCTAGCTTCAAGCGCGTCTTGCTTCGTTGCAACCTCGCATCCGGCAATCGCGCAGCTGCTGACCATTAGGCCGGAGAGCGCTGCCTGGAGCTTGTATTTCCTCACGTCATCACCTTCTGCCGGTCTAGTTTTGCAGGTTACTTGTCTTCCTTCACCAAGCTTCTGTATTCGGACGGAGAGACGCCCGCGATCTTCTTGAATACTTTGGAGAAATATTTGGGATCCTGGATGCCAACCATCATTCCGACATCCGCCGCCTTCATATCTCCGGCAAGCAGCGCCTTCGCTTTCTCGATCCGCACGTTGGTGACGTATTCCAGGAAGCTTTCGCCGACTTCTTTTTTGAATAAATTAGCAAAATAATTTTTGCTCAAATGGACGAAATTGCTCATCGATTGCAAGGAAATATCCTGGTGATAGTGCTGCTGAATATATTGCGTCGCTTTAATAATGCTGTTCCGGTCGCTGTTATAGATGTGAATCATATGCTGCTGCAAATCACCGAACGCCTGGATGAAGAATTCGCTGCTCTGTTCCACCGTCTCCAGCCTGGACAGCTGATCGAAATATTGCTTCTTCAGCTGTAGCACGTGCTGTTGATCATTCGACACTTCCGGCCAGACGCCCGTCAAGATCATCAGCAGCTCGAACGAAATGATCTGCGCCAGATCCGGATCCTGCCGACTGGCGAGCTGATCGAATAAGCCGGCTACATAGTCTCGGAGCTCCTTGGTTTGGAAAGCATACAGGAAGGCGTGGATTTGGGCCGAATTCACCTTTATTGGTTCGAGGGACATCTCTTTGGCTTCTGCAAGCCCGCTATAGGCGATCACTTTGCCGATGCCCTGGAACATGCTTTGTCTTGCCGCTGCGGTCGCCTGCTTATACGCTTGACTCATCTGCTCCCAATGGCTGATCGTGCCGCTTACGCCTATCGTGCACACCAACCCGTCCTGATCAGCCAAGTACGCGACAATCCGCTCCGCCTGCCGCCTTGCCCAACCTTCGCTCGTTCCGGAAGCCACTCCCGCAGGTAGGGGCAGCAGTACATTCATCCCCCCTGCTTGATCCGCGAAGAGCACGATGTTCGCCGCGTTGTCCGCCCCGATGCCTTGCAGCGCGTGCTGGATCAATTGCTGCCTTTCGACAAATCCATGCTCGGTCGTCTTGATCAGCAGATGCAGGAGACAGGCGGGAGCCCGAAGCTCTTGCAGCGCCGCAAGCTCCTCCTCGTCCAGAAGGACGCCTTCGATCAAGCGCAACAGCAGCTTTTCCTTACGAGCCGGCTGAAGCTTCGACGCTTGGCCGTTTGCTGCACCCCCATCCCCCTTCAAGTCCAAGTCGTTCTTCACATTCATCAACGCCTGTTCAAAATCCCGCGGCATCATATCCGACTTGATCAAATATTCGGATACGCCGTGACGGATGGCTCGTTGGGCATAATGGAACTCATCCAGATTGCTTAGAATGATGATCTTCATCGTATAGCCGCTGCTGCGCACTTCTTCGATGAGCGCAATGCCATCCATGACCGGCATTTTGATATCCGTGATTAATATATCGGGCGGGTTCTGCCGAATCAGCTCTAGCGCCTCTCTCCCATTGGCAGCTTCTCCAGCAACTTGCAGACCGACCTTCTCCCAATCGATCATGGAACGAATGCCGAAGCGTACGATGAATTCGTCTTCGACGATGATGACTCGATACATCGGTTCTCTCTCTCCTATTCCAGATAAGGAAGCCGGATCGCAATCGTGGTGCCGATGTCCGGCTCGCTATGAATATCGATGCCATAGGCTTTGCCGCTGATCAGCTTGATCCGCTCATCTACGTTGGCCAGCCCGATCCCGCCAGCCTTCCCGCCCGATTCCTGATGCTTGAGCAGACTTTGGGCATAAGCGGGATCCATTCCCTTCCCGTTGTCGCTCACTTCAAAACGAATTCCGCCATCAGTACCTCTGGCGCAAGTAATTTGAATTCTGTCCTCCTGCCCCGGATCGGTGAAGGCATGGAGAATCGCGTTCTCCACGATCGGCTGGAGGATGAGCTTCGGCGTCCGCAGCTGCTTGACCGCTTCCTCCACGTGAATGGTCGTCTCCATCTTGAAGTTGAAGCGGAACTTCTGGATACCCAGGTAGCACTGCACATGTTCGATTTCCTCTTCGACCGTGACCGTCTCTTCGCCCTTGCCCAGGCTGATCCGAAGCAGACGGGACAACAAGCTGACCATCTCCGCCGCATGATTGGCTTTCTGAATAAGCGCCGTCCATTTGATAATATCCAGCGTATTATACAGGAAATGAGGGTTGATCTGCGCTTGAAGCGCTTTCAGCTCCGCGGTTCTTTTATGATTCTGCTCCTCGTAGACCGTCTTCAGCAGTTCATCGATCCGAGCGACCATGTAATTGAAGTTACTGCCCAGAATATCGAATTCATCGCTCCGCTTCTTGACCTTGAACCGCACGGCCAGATCCCCGGACATGACCTGCCTCATGAGGCGAATCATCTTCAGAATCGGATGACTGATTGAATTGGCGAGAACAATCGCGGTCGCAATCGAGAATACGATGCAGATCAGGGCGATAATGCAGATAAGCTGCAGCAGCCGGTTGGAATCCTTATACAAGACCGATTCCGATATGACGTTCACGACGATCCAATCGTTGGTTTGCAGCGCCTTGTAATCCACGATCAGGTTCTTCCCCTTATAATCCAGCGGGAATCGGCGCTCCATCTGGCCGGAGCGTAAGATTTGATCGTAGCCCTTGGCACCTAGCACCTCGCTTACATTGTGCCCGATCATCCGGTCGTCGCTGTAGGATACGATTTGCCCATGACCGTCGATCACGAAGCTTTGGATATCCCTATTGTTGTTCGTTGCGCTCGATCCCAGTTCCTTCAGCACCTCGCCGCGGATATCCAGCACGGCGACGATGCCGACGGGGCTATCGTCCGACGTTTTGTATATCTGCTTGGCCAGCGAGAACACATAGACGTTCTGCGAGTTCAAACTATCGACATAGGTATTGAACCGGGTAGGAAACCAGCGGAAATTGCTCCCGTCCTCCAAGGTGGACAAGAAACCGCTCACTTCGGAAGGCGTACGGTCCTTCCACCGGTAGATTCCCTTGATATAGTGGTTCTCGGATAGGAAGGAAATCGATTGAATGTCCTGATTAATCGCAACGATCGTCGACAGCTTCGTGGTCAGCGATAAACTGTCGATGTCGTATGGCTTGGCTGGCCCCGTACGGTCCATCTTCCGCAGCATCCCGACAATCTCGTTATTGTTGACCACCTGCATCATCAGATCTTTATATATGCCAAGACGGGTATCGATATTATCCGCCGTTTGTTTCAGCAGCTGCTCCGAGTATTCGGTTACTTTCTCGTTAATCGTGGATTTGGAGATCGAATACGATAGCGTCCCCATTACGATCAAGGGGGTTAGCGAAAATAAAAATAAGAGCAGCATCCATCTGTAGCGTATGCTGCTCTTCCATATATGCATCGAGGGCCGCAACTTCGCCCAACCGAATGGTCTCATCTATACTCCCCGCTGCTCTTGTCAGTCCATGCAGCTCTTTTTTGTCAGTATCTTCGTTGTCTTCAATCGTTGTGTTGTCTTCAGCCTTTAACGCCGGACATCGCCACGCCCTGCACGATATGACGCTGAAGCACCGCGAACACGACAATCGTCGGAATCGCCGCAATGCCGCTCGCCGTCATGATCATATTCAACGACATTGTATTATTCGATAAGAAGGTCGGCAGTCCTGCCGATAAAATCATATTTTCTTCCGAGGTGATCGACAGATACGGCCACAGGAAATTGTTCCACGAAAGAATGAAGTAGAAGATGCCGACCGACACCATCGCGGATTTGGTCAGCGGCAAGCAAATATTCCACCACAACCGAAAGTTTCGGCTGCCGTCGATCTGCGCGGCCTCGATGTAGTCTTTCGGAACGCCGTCCATGAATTGCTTGAGCAGCAGGATGCCGATCGGGTTCGTTAAGCCTGGCAGAATGATGGCCCAATTGGAATCAATGAGCCCCAGATGGAGCGTCGTTTCGTACAGCGGGATTAGAATCGCCTCTGTCGGGATAAGCAGGCCGGAGACGATCAGCACGAAGAAGAGTCCCCTGCTCTTGAAGGGCAGCTTCGAGAAGGCGAAAGCCGCCAGAGAGCTAAGCAATATGGACAGCAAGGTCGTGACCGCTCCAATAACCGTGCTGTTCCAGGTCCACCTGAGAATGTTCGATTCCGTGATGACTTTCCTGTAATTATCCAGCGTCAAGTCTGCCCAATTCACCCAATCAGTCAGCTGATACACGTTCGTTCCATCCGGCTTCAAGGAGACGAGCAGCATCCAGATCAACGGGAATATAAAAAGCAGAGCCAGCACGGATGCGATAAGGTTAAGCGCCCACTTGTTCATGTTCTCCCCTCAATCCTTTCGATCCGTCAATTTGAATTGTATGATGGCGACCAGCAGCATGATGATGCAGAACACGATCGACTGCGCCGAAGCCAGGCCGAACATATCTTTCTTGAAGCCTGTCACGTAGATGTATCGAATCATCGTATTGGTCGAATCTCCCGGTCCTCCGCCGGTCATGATCTGAACCTGCCCGAACAGCTTCAAGCAGCCGATCACCTGATAGAAAATGACGACCTTCGTTATGCGGGACAGCCCCGGCAGCGTAATATGCCAGAATTTGCCCCAACTTCCCGCCCCGTCGATCGTGGCGGCTTCATAGTGATCCTGCGGGATCTCTTGAAGTCCGGCCAGGAACAGCACCATGACGAATCCGACCGTCCACCAATCCGTCGCGATCGTTATTGCCCACCAGACGAATCGATGATCGGTAAGCCAGTTGATGTCTCCCGGGAGGCCAAGCAGCTTGAGCAGACCGTTAACCGGGCCATTCTTAGGATCGAATAGCCGCAGCCAGATGAAGCTGATGACCGATACGGATAAGACGTATGGCAAGAAATAGACAGACCGGATCAACGTGCGAAGCCAGATGGGCTGATTAATGATCAAGGCTAGCAGCAGCCCTAGTACGATGACGGTCGGCGCGCAGATGAGCACAAAATAAAACGAGTTCCATAAATAACCGTAGAAATCGGCATTCGTAAAAATCCGCCGGTAATTGTCCAACGCTACAAATCGCTGCATCCCCTGGATGCTCCACACGTGAAGGCTAATCCAGCCGCCGCGCAGTACGGGCCACAAATAAAATACGGCAAACGGGATCAGAAACGGCACGACGTACAAAATGGCGTTCAATTCCGCCCACGCGCCGGTTCCCCGCTTATTTCTCTTCCGAAGGACGAGAGCACGCTCGCCTTCCGCTCCCACTCTATCCATTGGTCTCTCTCCTTGCCTGTTGCTTCAGTAACGGAAAGCGGCGCAGCAAGGAACTTACGTCTCTCCAATCGCTGCGCCCTTCCTGTACGAATTAGTTCGCTAGAATTTCGTTGATCTGCTTCTCCATCTCTTTCAAGCCGTCTTCAGCCGATTCGTTATGGAAGATGATGTTCTGAAGCACCTCCGCGATCGTCGTGGAGATGGTGGTGTATTTGTCCGTTTGCGGCGCGAACTTCACCGTGGTCTGCGCTTCGATGAAGAAGGAGCGGTAAGGAAGCTGCTTGTATTCCTCGCTATTGGTCACGTGGCTGTTCGCCGGGACATGTCCCGCCTTGCCCCACGTTTGACCGCCGACTTCGGAGAAGTACTTCATAAATGCCGCAGCCGCTGCCTGCTTCTCTGGCGATACATAGGCGGGAACGACAAGGGAGTGCGAACTTCCCCAGTGCGATTGGCTGCCGAAGATCGGCGGAAGCGGCATGGCGCCAATATGCAGCGAAGGATCGCCCAGCAGCAGGCCCGCTTCCCATACGCCGCCGAACCATAACGCTGCATTGCCGCTATGGAAGGTGTCCCATGGCGTCTTATCGTTAATGTCGCTGTATTTATTTTGATAGATGTCGTCGTAGAATTTCAGAACGCTCAGTGCTTTGTCGTTGTTAATCGCCGCCTTGGTCATATCTGCGGACAAGAGATCGCCGCCGGCTTCGTAATACATGTTCAAGAACGGCTCTTGGAAATATGGCGTATTGACGGCCATGGCCTGTACGTCCGGTGCCGCCGCTTGAATTTGGGCCAGCGTCTTGAGATAGCCCTCCGGGGTCATGTCTTCGAATTTCGGCGTCTCATCCGCATTCAGCAGATTGGCTTTCTTCAGAATGTCCTTGTTGTAATACAGCATGTGAAAATGGGTGTCGAGCGGCACGGCATAAGGCTTCCCGTCATAGGTGACGCTTTGCATGTTCGAGGCGCTGATTTGGCCCAGATCGAATCCGGCCTTGCTGGCCAGTTCGTCAATCGGCACGATTTGTTTCGCTTTTACGAATGGAGAGATTCGGTCCACGTGGGCTACGGCCACATCCGGCCCCTTAGACGACGAGAGCGCCGTGCTGAGCTTGGCGTAATATTCATTGGATTCGAGACGCAGCTGCTTCACGACGACGTCTTTCTGCGAATCGTTGAATCCTTTAATGATTTGATCGACGAATTCCCCTTCGCCGCCGCCGAACATATTCCAGAACGTGATTTCGACGGCGCTTGCGCTCTTGCTCCCCTCAGCCGCGTTGTCCGTGCTTGGAGCCGCGTTGTCCGCGCCCGTACTCTTGGCCCCGCCGTTGTTTGACGAGCATCCCGACAGCGCTAATGCCAGTGCCATGCCTGCAGTCAACAGCGTGGCTGCTTTCTTTTTTGCTTTCATGTTTCTACTACCCCTCTCGCCGAGCTGATGTCACGAACCGAAAGCCACTACCTAAGATGTAAGTGCTTTCTTGAGTTCCACTTTATCGTGTTTTCCTTCCGTGCCACACCGATAAAACGCACGACTTGGGGGAACAAACGTAAGGTTTGCGAACGTTCTCGCCCATCGAAGGTGGACGATCTTACGACAGGTGTGAAATCGAACGGTCTTTCGGCGGTGCAGCCCAGTACTTCCGCCATCACGCGGCGTACTCGGGACTAACGCCCTTGCGCGATGCCCTGCCGAGCGCACAAAAAAAGCCGCAGCTATGCGACTTCTCGGGCTTGCGATCTAATTACGGCGGCTCGCAGAATACCTTCCGGCAGCCGAGCAGTGGCGGGACCGGCTGGATCACCGTCGATCTCGTCAGCGCGCATATGGTCGCACGACGTTCCTACAATATGAAAAAGCCGCGGATTACGCGGCCTGCCAATTTAAGCTGGAGTTATCTTCTGAATCCTGCTCTGCGCCATTCGCTCACGAATAAGCGAGTGAGCCTTTACTAGGTCCTCAACGCTGCATCTTCATATGAAGCAGCGGGTATGGTTTGCCCGACCCATCCGTGTCCGATCGTCCGCTCTGAACGAAGCCGAGCTTGCGGTAAAACGCGCATGCCGCCTCATTCTGCTCGTTCACATCGACCTCTAGGGAAGAATCACTCAATCTTTCTGCATGACGGATTAGCTCGCTGCCGATGCCATGGCCGTGGTATGCGGGGTCAACGAACAACATCTCGATGCGTGTACCGTCTAAGCCTATGAAACCAACGGCAGTGCCTTGCTCTTGACGTGCCACCCACAATTCGACCGCATTCAGCGCTTGATCCCGTACCAAACTTCGGTAGAATTCAATATCCGCATCCGCCAGAAAATGGTGGGTAGCCCGTACCGCGTTCTCCCAAATATCGACGAGCCTCTCGTGCTCCTCTTGTTTACCTTGCGTAAGCTCCCATCGCACCCGCGATTCCCGCCTTTCGGACGTTATTCGAAGTCCAGCTCGCCTCTTGGCGGCGCTCAACTTGTTTTTTTGCTATCGCCTGATCTCGCAAGTCATCTGCTTCATAAAATCCAGCATTCGGTGATGGGATTCCGCTGCCGACTGCACCATGTAGTTAGGGGAATACGGATCGCCGAATCCATGTCTTCCTGGCAATACAAGCGCACTCACGTTGGACTTCCGATTCAATTCTGCTGCGACACTGGGAACGTGGAACGACTTCTCTTCCTCTGCAAAAAACAGCAGCGTTGGGATGCGCGGCGTAATAGTGGCGAAGCTCCGGATACGCGAACCGTAATATCCCACGATTCCGCTAATTCCATCATGCTCGCTGCACAGCCATGCCACCGTAGCGCCTACACTGCTCCCCACCACGAACAGATGTTTGTAGCTCCCTCGCACCTCATCCACCAGCTGCTCGATTCGGCCTTTCGCTTGGGCGAAGCCAACGTTCGTCATGAAGTTCGCATAAGCCTCTTCTTCCTGTTCGTACGAATAAGGCATATCGCGATCGAGAAGGTTCGGACAATAGACATCAACTTGACGAGCCGCCAGCATCCCGCAAAGCTGCTGCATATGCGCATTGATTCCGTAGATTTCGTGAATGACGATAACCGCTGTATCGGCGTTATGGATGAATTGAATCATAGTTCGCTTCCTTCGACTAAGCTGGATTTGATCAACATCATCAATCTACCAGAAATTGAAGTCATCGGCTATAACTTCTATTGATACGCTAATTTAGGTTAGATTCTCATTCCGATTCGTACAGGTTGGCATACACTGCATCATTCGTACCGGAAAAGGAGAATGAGAATGGCGACTTTTTATGAGGCGGTCAAACACAAAAACAGAATGTCTCCCGTTTTGCTGAAAAGAGCTGAAGTGATGGCGGTGGGCGTCGGCTATGCGGATCCTAGCAAACCGGCGCTGGGAGCGGGAATAATCGTGTATACGCACAAGAAAATCACGTCGTCGAGTCTGAACCATTTAAGTCAAACGATCGCCAAGTCGGGCACATCGGTACCCGTGCGTTTCATCGCGTCGGGCAATTTCAAGAAGAACGCCTCTCCTGCAAAGCCTAAAGCAATTAGTCCGACACAATTGTACAGAAGCCGCATTCGTCCTGTGCCAGGCGGTGTTAGTATCGGAAAACTTACGGCAACAGGAACAGCGGGCATCGTCGTGATTAAAAACAACCAGCTCTTTATCCTCAGCAATAACCATGTGCTTATCAGAGACAATAGCACGGCATTCTCGGAGACGCTGCAGCCGGGACCGGCAGACGGCGGCATATCGGGAAGAGACACGATCGGCCGAGCATTCCAGTTCGTCAGATTGCGTCCGAATCAAGCGAACTTTCAGGATTCGGCCATCGCGATTCCGACGTCGAATGGCGTACTGAATCCGCGCTATTTGTTTAGCGCTTTTCAACTCATCAATGTGCCGGGGCACTTGCTAAGCTACCCTGTCGGTTTGCCAGTGTTGAAGACAGGCCGTACAACAGGTTTTGTCAGAGGAACCGTTGAGGCCAACAATGTGGATGTTCGCGTGAATTATGGCGCACTCGGCACACTGTTATTCCGTAATCAATCTGTCATTGTCGGGAATAACGGCGCCGCCGTCTCGCTGCCGGGCGACTCCGGCTCGGTTTGGCTGCGTTCAAGCGATAATTTCGCCGCGGCGCTCAATTTTGCCGGAACGACTGAGGGCGGTTTGCGTTCGATTGCCAACCCGTTAGGTGTTGTCATGTCGACGTATGGCTTGCGTATCGCGATCCCGGCAGCAGGCGGCACTTTCAGAGCAGGAGCGATTAAAGGTGCAGCTCCGCGCGGCAATTATGCTTATGTTCGGCCATTAACGCAGGCACAACGCAAACGATCGCGTGCGATTTTCGTGAAAGCGACTAAATAAGTCCCCTTTTCTTCGACAGTGGCTATTGGGATGTTTGGTTAGTCCATTGGTCAGTCGCAGAAAAAAACGGCTGCCCCATCTCGGGCAACCGTGTCTACATTCGGAGCTGCAGCGCTACTCGATATCGCTCTCATTCCCGTTATCGGACGTAGACTCTCCGTCAGAGACGTCTTCCCGATGCATGACCGATTCTTGGCGCGCAATAAATAACGTGGAGTTGATGACCAACTGTTCCTGTGGAGTCGTTCGTCCGAGCAGCGCCCAGCCCCGGTTAGTTAACTGTGCTTCGTCAACGGATTCATACATCAGCTGCCGCATGCCTTCCGCGGTTCGAATGGCGATTAACGGATCATCGCATGTTCGTCGGATTTGCTCCAGAACCGCGACTTTGTTCGTGACAAGACTTGCGATAAACACGGTGCGGGCAGCATTATAATTAAACGTCTCGCCGTTCTCCAAACGCACGTTCACGCGGTCGCTTAGTCCCAGGCAGTCCAGCAAATCGCGAGATATCGCATACGCCTCATCATCAACTTCCAGACCAATAACGTCGATATCGCTATAAAGATGAAGAAGAATGGCGCTGAGCGGCATCGGTCCGCTTCCTACGAATACAATGGGCGATTCGAGCCTCCCTTGCCAGCTGAACCGGCGAAGCAGCTGCAGCTCTCGAGTAACGAGCGACTGGTAGATATTCCAACCGGGCAGACGCGTAATGGCATCCAGACCCGATTGTTCGGATTGACAGAACTGCCTGGAATAATAGCGCTCGGATTCACTTTCGTATACGGACAGTTTGGCTAGTAAGTCAGGCTGCACCTCTCGGACGAATGGGTCGCTTAGTACCGCCTGAACTTCATCTGGCGAATAAGAATGCAATAATCGAGTCTTGAGCCGATCGATTAAGTTTGTCACGGCAAGGTTCGTCGGGCTCAGATCGGATTCCTCTGCCAATCCCTTATAGACTTCGCGAATGATGGAGATGAAATTGGCAGCAAGCGGACTCCTTGTGCCACCAGAAGCGATATGAACAGCTGAAGGTCCAGAATCCAGATTCATGCCTCCTCTCGGGCAACGCCGGCTATATCCTTAATAATATATTCACCGAACGCTGTTATAGACGAGGCCCGGATTTGCACTATACCAAGGGGCGGCAAGCTCGTTGATTCAAGATCCCTGCGGAACGATCAGCTTCATGGCCAGCTCCGGAATGTATGCCTTCTGGCCATTCTCCATGATGAAGGGTTTGATCATGACCCACTCTGGTCGCCGTTGGAACGGCTCGTACGAGAAAGTCAGGTTCAGACGGTTGCCTTCCCCGCTCCCTCCGCCGGACATCATCTTCGGCGCGAAGCCCTGATCATCGGTAAACTCGTAATCGACGTTAAGAAAGCCGGTAATTTTGTAGCGGTCCGGAATCGCTTCCATCATTGACTTGATATCGCTGCCCTCCTGGCCGAACACTTGAATGACCAGCGAGGTCGTCATCGGCGTCAGCTCCACGCGGTCCACCCGCATCCGGATGTTATCGTGCGTCTTGATCTCGTCCGTGGTGATCACCACGCTATCCGAATTTTCCTTGACCACGGGCACGTTGAATTCGTACCTGAGTTTCGGCTCGGCAAGGTACGCCTTGACCGTCAAGTCGAACGTATCGGGAATTTGCAGGTCGCCTCTTTCCAAGGTGCTTACAATGATCGAATCGGTCGAGGGATCGCCTGGACCGATAGACATCCCCGTATTGACAGGCTGGCCGTTGATCAGAAAATCGAAGTGGATGGCTCCGGGACTTGGCGCTTCGTCTTCGACATAGTGCCACATGTCCTTAAACGGCTTTACGCGGCCTTCCGCGTTTTTCTTCTCTACCGCGAAAGAAAGGCGGGCGCCGTCATACGCCAACTGAGTTAACTTCAGCGTTATGCCGTCGTGCGTCACGCTTTGATCGACGTTGGTCGTCATCCCTCGTTCGTCGGCCGTACGCAATCCAAGATCGCCCGCCAGCTTGAAGACGCTATCCACCACAGGGATTCGCTTCATCGCAACCGCCATCGCGGGCGAGAGGAATCCCGTACTTAGCACTAACAAAGCACCGACTGCGAAAGAACCTGCCGCAAGCGCTGTCCGCCGAAGCAACAATCGTTTCTTTCGGGTATCCTTGCCGCGGCCTTCCGCGCTCTGAGCGCCGCTCTCACCCGTCGTAACGCACTCGTCCGTCAGCGAGGCATAGAATTGATCCATTCGCTCCCGTACGAGCGGCGGCAGGCTGCCGTCCATCTCGCGCTTGAGACGATCCAGCTTAGCATCCAACTGCTTCGTCATCACGACCCCTCTCTTTCCATCGTATCGCTTAGCCACTGCGCCAGCGTCTGTCTTGCCCGGTGCAGCCTTGTCTTAACTGCGCCCTCCGACATCTCCAATATGTCCCCGATCTGTCCCAGAGGCAGATCGTTGTAATAGTGAAGGACGACGATTGTCCGCGCAATCGGTTCCAGCCGATCGACCGCTTCCCGCAAGTCCAATTGGCTCCCGTCGGGCTGAGATAGCGACTCGGCCTGCGGAAGGTCATGCATCGGTACGACCCGGTTTCTTTTGCGCAAGATCGCGTTGCATTCGTTGATCAAAATCCGAAACAGCCAAGTCCGGAAGTAGGAAGGCTCCTTCAAGGCCGGCATAGCTTGAAAGGCTTTCAACATTGCTTCCTGAATCGCGTCGGCGCAATCCTCATCTTTCTTGACGATCGCCCTCGCCATCTGGTACATGGGGACCTCCATCGCCCGCATCAATCGGACGAACGCTTCCCGGCTCCCCTGACTGGCGAGTGCCGCGTCCGTCTCCAGTTCGGTATTCAATTTTCTTTTAGCCTCCCTTGCTCGCATTGATCGCGTGCACGACTTATGACAATTAGATGGTGGACAGCCCTGAAAGGTTACATCGTTTCCGAAAATTCCCACGCTTGCGCGGGAAATAAAAAAAATCCGCATTCGCTGCGGATTGGAATGGACGCTACTGGCGGGATCTTTCTCGAATCGTACGCATACCGCATGTCTCTCGGTCGATTAGTCCTCGATGTTAGATGTATGATGCATCATTCGGACATCATTCAGGCATGCAGCTCCTCCAGCAAGCGGCCAAGCGCTCCCTTCTCCCGCTCCTTCAATCCCGCTAACTGTTCTTGGATTCGGCCGTAGATCGCATCGTCCGCCTTCCTGCGGATGAACGCCTTCAGGAGGTTGTTCCGCATGCGGAAGCTTTGTTCGTGCAGTTCCGCATAATCGGCTATTAGCTCTTCCGGGTGCGTTACATATCCTTCCGCATGGAGATATCGCAGCCGATCCATCATGATCTGCTTGTGCTCCATGTAGATATGGAGTTGTCTGACGCCGTTGCGGTTGATCAGATTCGGATGATTCGTTCGTTCGGCTTCGAAATAGGCCCATAACGAATCATAAGTATTCAATCCGAATGAATAGCGCGCTACGTTCTTATTCACCAGGTTATGACTCGTCCGGGAGAAATAATAGTTCTCCAGCTGCTGCCGGACGACTTCCAGATGGAATGTATAGGCGCAGCCCGAATTAAATTGAAACAGATACATATGGTCGTCCCGCTGCCGCTTGCTCATCACCTTGTCGCGCATCGCGCGGTAGGCGAGCTCCAAGTCCTCGAACGGCGTGATATGCCTTTCGAAAGCCATCGTTTGGCCGAATCCGGCCGTGTTGAATGTGCGACTCTCCCGGTCATACCCATAGATCAGCAGATGATGCGGACAGCTGTACGCTTGATAGGCATGGCTGCTTGGAATGTAATATTCATCGATGAACAGTGTCGGATAATACCCTTTGTCCATGCAATCAACGATATAATCGACGATCCGATCGCCCGTCAGCGCAGCGGCCAACTCGTAATTCATATTGCACGCGATCAAGAAAGGGTTGTTGGAATTAAACTCATTGCCCCCGCCTCGGTAAAAATCCAGGAAATATTCGGTTCGCTCATCAAGGAAAAAGTCGTTTGCGTACACCTCGATGAAATTGCTCATCAACCACGGATACGTTTGCTCATACGCGGACGTAATGCCGAGCGTATAAGCCCAGCGCAGCAGCCCCCACGCGGGAGGATCCTGGAAGGGAAGCTCTTTTTTCATCATGCCACCACCTCGTTATTTTGGTACGGCCCAGTAGGCCAATGGATCATTCAATCCTTCATGAGAGAATGGGTATACGGCACCCTTAGCGCGCAAGCGACGCGTCAGGCATCGTACCACACTGGCAACACCTCCTTATCGGGAGCTAATGCACGGCTCGTAATCGCCGGGAATGCACCTTTTGCAGGCACTATTACCAATATTCTGCAAAAGAGACAACTCTCCTTCATCAAGGCGCGGCACGATGAATGTAACATGGGAACAACAGAAGAGCCCTGCATGTTCTGCATGGGCTCTTCTTATCGCAGTCTGTAGCTATGCCAAGTATTTCCCCGTGATCGAATGCTCCGCGTGAATAATTTGCAAAGGCGTGCCTTCGAACACGACCTGTCCGCCTTTGCTGCCTCCGTCCGGTCCCATGTCGATGATCCAGTCCGCTTGACTGATCACCTCGAGGTTGTGCTCGATCACGATAACCGTATTGCCGGCATCCACGAGGCGGTTCATGATGACCAGCAGGTGACCGATATCGGACATGTGAAGGCCGGTCGTCGGCTCGTCCATCACGTAGATACTGCCCTGCTTATGCAGCTCGCTGGCCAGCTTGATGCGCTGGCATTCCCCGCCCGATAGCGTGCTGAGCGGCTGGCCGAGCGTAATATAGTTCAGTCCGACGTCGCTCATGGCTTGGAGCTTGCGTACGACCTCTTTGAGTTGGAAGAAGTCTAACGCTTGCTCCACGGTCATCCCCAGCACGTCCGCGATCGATTTGCCGTTCAGCTTGTACTGGAGCACCTCTTCCTTGAACCGCTTGCCCCCGCAGACTTCGCAGGGCAGCTTCACGCTGTCAAGGAAGGCAATATCCGTATAGACGACGCCCAGGCCTTGACAATTCTCGCAGGCCCCCTTCGAATTGAAGCTGAACAAGCCTTGATTGACCTTGTTCGCGGAAGCAAACGCCTTGCGCACGTCATCCATGATGCCCGTGTAGGTCGCGGGGGTCGAGCGCGTCGATACGCCGACAGCCGATTGGTCGATGACGATCGCTTCCGGATGGCCGCCGAGGAATACGTCGTTAATGAGCGTACTCTTGCCTGAGCCGGCGACGCCTGTAACGACAGTCAGAACCCCGGTGGGAATATCCACGCTCACGTTCCGCAGATTATGCAGGCTGGCTTCCTTGACGGACAACTGACCGGAAGGCTGCCTGCAATCTTGCTTCAGTTGAAGCGGACGCTTCATGTGCGTGCCGGTCAGCGTATCGGCTTCGAGCAAGCCGTGGTAGCTTCCTTCGTACACGATCGTCCCGCCGCGGCTGCCAGCATGAGGACCGACGTCCACGATATGATCCGCCACTTTGATGACGTCGGGATCATGCTCGACGACAATGACGGTATTGCCTTTATCGCGCAGCTTCCGCAGCAATTCGTTCAACCGATGAACGTCTCGGGGATGCAGGCCAACGCTCGGTTCATCGAAAATGTACGTCACATCCACGAGACTGCCGCTCAGATGCTTCACCATTTTGACGCGCTGCGACTCGCCTCCGGACAAGGTATCCGTCTCGCGGTCGAGCGTCAAGTAGTCGAGCCCGATATCCACCAGATGCTGCAGACGTTCCGTCAACGACTTGACGATCGGCGCGGCGATCGGATCGTCAATCTCCCGTACGACGCGAATGAGCTGACCGACTTCCATCGAGGATAGCTCCGCGATGTTGCGCCCATTGATTTTGCAGCTAAGCGATGCCTGACTGAGTCTCGCGCCATGACAGCTGGAGCAAGGACCTTCCGTTATGTAAGGCGCGACTGTCTTCTGCGTACGTTCGGACTTCGTCTTGACATCCTGCTTGATATATTTGTTGGTGAATTTCTCGAGGATGCCCTCCACCGTTATGTTCATGGCCTTCCCGGCAAAATCCATCTGCACTTTCCTCGCCTTGCCGTACAGCAGCTGCTCCAGCTCTTCGGCCGCATACTCGCTCAGCTTCTTGTCGAGATCGTATTCACCCGACTGTACGACCATGTTCCACTCCCAGCTGCCTGCCGAATAGTCCGGCAGCATGATCGCGCCTTCGTTCAACGACTTGGACAGGTCCACCGCTTTATTCCTATCTACGCCCAGCCGTCTTCCGAGCCCATTGCACTCGGGACACATCCCTTGCGGATCGTTAAACGAGAATAGATTAACCGGTCCGACGTAAGGCTGACCGACACGGGAATAGAGAAGCCGCAGAATCGGCGCAATATCGGTAATCGTACCCATCGTCGAATGCGAGCCGCCTCCCAAGCGCTTCTGATCCACGATGACTGCCATACTCAAGTTCTCGATAGCGTCCGTATCCGGCTGCGGCACGCGCGGCAGGAACGTCCGTACGAACATGCTGAAATTCTCGTTCAACAGTCGCGTCGATTCCGCCGCGATCGTATCGAAGACGATCGAGGACTTGCCCGATCCGGATACCCCGGTGAAGATCGTGATCTTCCGCTTGGGAATCCGCAAGGATACGTTCTTGAGATTGTTTTCTCTCGCGCCTGCGATGACGATGTACTCCTGATGAGCTTCGCTCATGCCAAGCCTCCTCTTCAAATTAAACAACATCTACTGACATAACTTGTCCGCCTTGTTCCACGGCTACATCTGGTTAATCGAGTCGCTCTTTTATTTTGCGCCTGCTTCGATCAAGATCCGCTCGATCTCTTTGAACCCTTTCTCTCTTGCATGCTGCAAAGGCGTCACCTGGTCACGATCCGGAATATTAACGTCCGCGCCGTGCTCGATGAGCAAGCGTACCGTCTGCTGCTGCTTAATACCGCCGTTATTGAGAATAATCGCTTCCAATAACGCCGTCCACCCCAAGTTGTTCACGTGATTGACATCGACGTTAGTTGCAGTGAGAAGCTCTCGAACCACTTCAACATAGCCGTGCTCGGAAGCGGGTATTAACGCGGTTCCCCCATACCGGTTCGTGATGGACGGATCCGCTCCGGCTGCAATGGTCAGCTTTACAATTTCGATGTACCCTTCCGCGCCGGCATATAAGAAGGGGGAATTAAGCATATGATCCTGCAGGTTGACGTCCGCGCCGGCGTCGATGAGTACCTTTACCGTATCGGCATCGTTGTTGTACGTCGCAATCATCGCCGGGGTTCTCCCCTTGGCGTCCCGTACATTCACCTCGGCGCCTTCTGCCACGAATTTCTTGACGGCTTCCGCATCTTTGCGTTCCGCCGCTTGGAGCAAGGAGTGATTCATCTTGTATTCCTCCGTTTCAACGATTTCGCCTTTTCCTGCCAAAGCACAGCCTTGAAGGATAACCATGCATCCAAAGCAAATCATCAGCCACTTCCGCATCCTGCATGACATTCCTTCCACCTGTTGGTATTGGCTATGTTTAGCATAGAGCATAGAATTAACCGGTTGTATAGAAAAAGATAAACAATCCATAAACAAACGATTAATTTTCTGGAAATCGCTTCAGAATCGGTTGGTTGGCCCATGCGTGGCCGCTGAATATCGCTTCGGAACATTCTTCGATTATTTGGTCTCCTTCGAACTCCTATTCGAACGCGACATGGAACTAAACTCATTATAGAAGATGAATACTGACAACTGGGTGTCATGAATTTATAATCTATCCATCTGTTCGACGACTTCCCATTCTGGTTGAAATTAGGAACAAATACATTGGCGGCGGCGTGCGCGATGGACTATGATTATCCCGAACAATCCGATTGTCGAAAGAGCGAAGGGAGCATGCAGGATGGAGAAAACGGCGCTTGGGAGAACCGGTCTGCAAGTGACGCAGCTTGGTTATGGCGCGATGGAAATTCGCGGACCCCGAGTATGGAGCGGTCGTCCGGTCGCCGACGAGGATTCGGCGCGCATCTTGAACACGGTGCTGGACGCCGGCATCAATTTCATCGACACCTCCTACGACTACGGAAGAAGCGAGGCGTTGATCGGGAAGTATATCCGCCACCGCAGGCACGAGTATATTCTGGCGACCAAATGCGGCTGCACGCTCGTCGACCACGGCGATCACGACGAGACGCCGCATGTGTGGACGCGCGACAACCTGCTGCACAATATCGATACGAGTCTTAGCCGGCTTAATACCGACTATGTCGATCTTCTGCAGCTGCACGGTCCGACCGTCGAGCAGGCGGAAGATGGCGAGCTGGTCGATGTGTTGAAGGAGATTCAAGCATCCGGCAAGGCGCGCTGGATCGGTATTTCCTCCTACCAGCCGAATTTGTCCGGCTTCATCGATTGGGAGGCGTTCGATACGTACCAAATCCCCTACTCCGCTCTGGAACGGGAGCACGAACCGTGGATCGCGAAGGCGAGCGAACGCGGCGCAGGCGTCATCATCCGCGGCGGCGTCGGACAAGGCGAGCCGGGACATGGCCGGGGAGCGGCCGACCGGTGGGCGGATTGGGAACGAGCCAATCTGGACGAGCTGCTGGACGAGGGCGAGACAAGGACGGGCTTCGTGCTGCGATTTACGCTATCGAACCCGCACATGGACACGACGATCGTCGGTACGATCAATCCGGCGCATCTGGCGGACAATCTCCGGTTCGCCCGCAAAGGCAAGCTATCCGCCGAGGTCTACGCGGAAGCGCGCCGACGTCTGGATGCGATCAAAGACAAGGCATGATCGAATAGATCAGGCATTATCAGAATTACAAACGAGGCCGTCTCAAAAGGGTTTAGTAATTGTCTTCTAACTCCGAAGCCCCCCCTAATTGAA